>JAZGGT010000149.1:0-7412 GCA_036480555.1 Bacteroidales bacterium
TGCGGACAGATCGTTATACCTATGTTGTCTCCAGGGGCAGGAAAGGGGAACATCTGAGAAGGTATTTATATGATAACCAGGAAGATCCATATCAGCTAAACCCGGTAACAGGGGTTCATGCAAATGAACATGAGATCATGCAAAAACTGGATATTGAACTGCAGGAATGGCTTGAAAAAATGCATGATCCTTTTAGTTTGAATTGATAAATTTTGATATGAAAAGTTCTATTCAGCGTTACATCGTCTCAATCTTACTGCTGATAATTTTTACCGATGTATCCGGGCAAGCCCCCAGCTATGAAATTGTTGTCTACGGAGCCACTGCAGGTGGTGCCGTTGCAGCCATAGCAGCGGCCGATGAGGGGGCAAAAGTACTCCTGATCGAACCCAGGAGGAATGTTGGCGGAATGGTTACCGGCGGCCTTTCTCATAATGATTACGGGGACAGAACTGTGATCGGGGGAATGGCCCTTGAATTTTATGAGAAAGTGGCTGATCATTATAACAAACCCTTATACTACTGGCGGGGACCTGAACCACATGTAGGTGAGAAAATCTTTCGTGACTGGCTGGCTGAGGCCGGTGTGGATCTCTTATTTGAAAAGCGGGTCATGGAGGTCCATAAACAAAATGGTAGAATCAGCCATATTATCCTGTCTGACGAAAGTTCCGTTTCAGCCAGGGTATTTATCGATGCAAGTTATGAGGGAGACCTGATGGCACGGGCCGGTGTGTCCTATACCGTTGGCAGGGAGGGTGTGCAGGAGTTTAACGAATCCTGGGCCGGTAGACGGGCCATATTACCCGATGGGCACCAGATGCTTCCCCGCATATCCCCCTTCAGAGATAAAACAACAAGGGAACTGCTGCCCCTGATCAACCCGGAGCCAATGGTTGGGGAAGGTGAAGCAGACCGGGCAGTCCAGGGATATGGTTTCAGGCTCACCGTAATAACCGACCCCGAGAAAATGATTCCATTTGCCAAACCGGAGAATTATAGTCCTGAGCAATTTGCCCTGGTAAAAAGATACTATGAGGTACATCCTAATGCAGGCAATATGGTGCATTGCGGGTCGACACTCCCAAATGGGAAATCAGATATGAATTCCTCGGGTCCCATCTCCACCAATGTAATAAATGGCCTTAACTGGGAATACCCGGATGCAGATTATGGAAGACGGGATGAGATCTGGCAGGCCATGAAAGACTATACCCTTGGTTTGTTGTATTTTCTATCTCATAATTCATCTGTCCCCGAAAGGATCCGGAAGCAGACCCGGCAAATGGGATTATGTAAGGATGAATTCGTCGATAATGATCATTGGCCACATCAGCTTTATATCAGGGTCGGGAGGAGAATGAAAGGGGAATATTTCATGACACAGCATGATCTCGAGAATGACACCATTAAATATGATGTAATCGGTATGGGATCTTATAACATCGATGTCCGTCATGTGCAAAGAACCTGGATCCCAATGAGCCGTTTCCCTGACTTGCATTACGAGGTATTCAATGAAGGATATATATCCATACCAGTGGCACCCTATGAAATCCCGTACCGGTCACTGCTCCCAAAATATGAAGAGTGCAGAAATCTGATCGTACCTGTCTGTATGTCGGCGAGTCATGTGGCCTACGCTTCGGTGAGGATGGAACCACAGTATATGATCATGGGTCAGGCTGCAGGTGTGGCGGCAGCCATGTCTGTAAAGGAGAACCAGCCTGTTCACCGGATCAACATCATTGAATTGCAGAAAAAACTCTCAAACCGGAGACAGGTTTTATCCTTGAAGGAAAATATCTACGGGGCTTTTGATTATAAGGATGAGATCATTATAGATAATAATATGAAAAGATTCACAGAGAAATCCGAGACATGGCGGGGGAATGAAACGGAACATAACGGAAGATACCAGATGAATTACGCTCAGAATGACGAGCAGGGAACTTTTTCATTTAAGCCCGGGCTGAAGAAGGCCGGGCTGTATGAAGTGAGTATCTGGTATCCTTCAAAAAAATCATATTCAGATGCTGTTCAAATACTCATCAATCATCAGAATGGCATTACGAAAAAGGTTGTGAACCAGCAAAATAATGGAGGCAAATGGATGATCCTGGGCCGATATGAATTTGAAACCGGTTACCAGAAGGTATTGACTGTGGTATCAGACGAAAAGAAAGGAACCGTCGTGGCAGATGCCATCAAACTCAGAAGAATAATCATAACACAAACCGAAAAATAATGAAGACACAATGGAACTCCATTGCCCTGATGCTTGTGCTCAACCTCTTATTATCCCTGGCTATTGGACAGGAACGGCTGGAACTGGATGTAATGCCCGCAAATGGCGATATGCTGATCGGTGCGGATTACTATCCGGAACACTGGCCGGAATCAAGGTGGGAAACAGACCTGGGACTAATGAAAGAGGCAGGTTTCAACGTGGTCAGGCTGGCTGAATTTGCATGGGTACTGATGGAACCATCGGAGGGGGAGTACGATTTCGCCTGGCTGGACAGGTTCCTTCGGCTTGCTGGAGAATATGATATCTCCATCATCCTGGGAACACCAACAGCGGTGATGCCTGCATGGGTGGCCAGGAAATATCCCGGTGCCCTGGCAACGATGAGCACCGGGGAGCAGATCGAATGGGGTGCCCGGAAAAACAATTGTTTCTCCAACGACAATTATCGCCGCCTTTCAAAAGGCATAACACATGCCATGGCAGAGCATTTCAGGGATGCACCAGGTGTGATAGGTTGGCAGACAGACAATGAATTTGCGGGACCTGTATGCTATTGTGATGATTGCCTTCATACCTTCCAGGACTGGTTGAGGGATAAATATGGTACACTCGAAAAGCTTAACAATTCCTGGGGATCCCATTTCTGGGGACATAAAGTACAAACCTGGGATGAAATCCATATACCCGAATGTGACAGCGAGGGTGGAAGCTGGAGTCCCAGCGGCAATCCGGGCGCCTGCTATGACTGGAGGCAATTTAATTCCTGGATGAATCTGCGCTTCCAACATGACCAGGTGGCTATTATCCGGGAAGTTTGTCCTGATAAGCACTTCATTACCCATAACCTGATGAGTTTTCATCCCGAGGTAAGTTATTATGACCTGGGAGAGGACCTGGATTTCGTCAGCTGGGACAATTATCCTGTCTGGGCAGGACCCGACATTCCCTACAGAGCCTCCATGGCGGCAGACCTGATGAGGGGGATCAAGCAGAAGAACTTCCTTATCATGGAGCAAACAGCAGGTCCAACAGGATGGGGTGTATTCTGGCGCAATACCAGACCCGGGGAGATCCGGAAGATATGTTACCAGCAACTGGCCCATGGTGCTGACGGCCAGATCTGGTTCAGGTGGAGAACCTGTACGGCAGGCAGGGAACAATACTGGCATGGTTTACTGGGGCATGACGGGAAGCCGCTCCGGAGATATAACGAAGCTGCACAGGTGGCTGAAGAATACAGGGATCTTGAGAAATATCTCAGGGGTACGACCGTAAAATCAGATGTGGCGATCATCTATGATTATCATTCCATCTGGTCTCTCTGGGGTCAGACTGGATTCGAAGGGAACAACGTGCAGGATGCCATTGCCAGGTATTACAATGCATTTTTCAGGGCTGGTATCAACGTGGATCTTGTCAATACAGATACGGACCTGTCAGTTTACAAGCTGGTACTGACCCCGGATCTGATCATTCTTCCGGATAAGCTGGCTGAAAAACTAACTGCATATGTTGAGAATGGAGGTGTGCTGATGGCAGATTGCCGTACAGGGGTGAAAGATGAGCATAATCTGGCCTGGGAAAGAACCCTGCCCGGGGCACTATCCCCGGTACTGGGAATAGAGATCGAGGAGTACGGTTCCATTACCCCGGATTTTTCTTATAAGATGAATAGCGACCAGCTCTTTGATGGTTCTATGACATCAACCCACTACATCGACTGGATAAATCCGAAAGGGGCTGAAACAAAGGCGGGTTATGATCAATGGCACCTTGATTCATTTGCCGCAGTGACGAGGAATGAATATGGCAGGGGATCGGGGTGGTATGTAGGCACCATCGCAAAGGAGGAAGCCTTTTATGACGGCCTTGTCGACGCCCTGCTCAGGGATGCAGGTATTGAAAAAATATTGGATCTGCCAGCCGGTGTGGAAGCTTCCTTACGCCAGGGAAAGGATAACATATTACTTTTCCTGTTGAACCATACGGAAGAGAAAAAGACCGTCAGGGTCCCTGAAGGAAAAATGGAATTGATATCGAATTCAATAACCAGTACGGAGCTTGAGTTGGACAGATATGAGGTGAAAGTGATCAAATTATAATAGAATAATTAATGATATGATGAATTTGGGGCATAGATTATCAATCCAACTGCTCTTGCTGGGGGTTGTTGCTTTATCCAGTAGCTGCCTGCAAAATGATAATGAAATAGTTGTACAGGTTTATCCTGATTCAGTTCTCGCAGACGTTTCCCATCATCCGGTTGGGATTAACCTGGATTATTTCACTGATGACGACGATTACCTGAAACCGGATCGGGGGACCGCAGATGCCCTGAAGGCCATGGGAGTAAAATACCTGCGCTATCCTGGTGGGAACAAATCTGATTTTTACTTTTTCTCGGTGCCTCCCTATGAAGAATCCATCCCCACACTTGCCCGGACCGGCAAGGGGGCGGTCGGAGGTCGTCACAGGATGCTGAAGGACTATTCCGAGTTTGCAGTTGATGTACTTGACTTTGATGAATTCATAGTAATGTGCAGGAAAATTGGTGCAGAACCAGTTGTGACCGTCGCTGCAGATGAGTACCTGGTTGATTACCCGGAAGGCTGCAGCTGGGCAACCCGTGAGGAATTAATTGAACATGCCATGGAATGGGTCCGGTATTCGAATATCAAGAGAGGCTATAAGGTCAGGTACTGGATGATAGGCAATGAAAGCTGGCATAAACAGAATGTGAATTCTACAGCGGAGATCTATGCCAGGGATGTGGTGGATTTTTCTATTGCGATGAAAGCAGTTGATCCTTCCATCTATATAATACCGAATGGAAACTCAACAGCATTTTGTGAGATGGTCCTGGAGATCGCAGGAGATCATATAGATTATTTCTGCATCAGCAATTATTCCGTTTGGGAATACAAAGCAGGTTATGCAAGCTACCGGGATACTCTGCAGGACCTGATGCGCCCGGTAAACCGGGCACTTACTGCCATCAAGAACAGGGGACTGGAGAAAGACCTACAATTAATCATTGCCGAATACGGTCCCTTTGACTGGGCCCATTACTGGCCCTTTATCAATGACATGGGACATGCCCTTTGCAATTTTGAAATGACCGGCAGGCAATTACAGGTACCGGAAATTGAATTCTCCCAGTTCTGGAATACAAGATGGATTAACAATGATTCTCTTGAAAACAGCGTCTTTGATGCCCTGGATAAACATGGAAATTTCAATGCCAATGGACAATCCATGATGATCTGGGGTAATTTCATGGGAGACAAGATGGTAAAATCTACCTCATCTGTGCACCTGAGATCTTTTGCCAGTTATGTACCAGCGGAGAAAAGACTCTACGTTTACCTGATGAATATGCTTGAGGAACCACAATCCATTTCACTGAATCTTGAGGGGTATGATGCTGAATCCATTATACAGGCATGGGAGCTTACCGGGGACGGACCCGATGACGTGGATCCGCTATGGCAGAAATATACCGGATGGTCAGGGCCTGTGAATATCAGGGTCAGCGGGACCAGTATTACGGTCCTGGAATACCGGTTAAAAGAGCATTTAAACCGTTGATTAATATGAGAATACAACACTATTTATTCGCCGGATCGCTTATTCTTGCCTGTACATCATGTGCGCCAAAACTGCAAAAGAACTCCCAGCATTTGATGAAAGGAATCGCCTACAGGCAGCTGGAACCTGAAGGCGAGGAATGTACTGACATAGATAAACTGAATGTCTCCTGGTATTATAACTGGACTCCAAATCCCAATTGCCCGGAGAATGAGAATGTGGAGTTTATCCCCATGATCTGGAGCGAAAAATACCTGGTGGATGATAACTACGAAAAGTATCTTGTCCCTTTAATCGGGTCAGATTATGCCGCTTTGCTTGGCTATAATGAACCCAACTGGTTAGGCCAGGCGGAGATGACCGTTGAAACGGCATTGCAGTACTGGCCAATGCTGGAAGAGACCGGATTAAGATTGGGTAGTCCCTCTACAACAGGACGCACCGGACTCGATTGGACCATAGAGTTTATGGAAGGAGCCAAGACGAGGGGGTACCGGATTGATTTCCTTGCACTCCACTGGTACGGGGATTGCAGCAACACCGTAGGTTTGAAGAATTTCCTTGACTACTATGATGCCTTTGGAATGCCAATGTGGCTGACGGAATGGTCATGCTATAAGCAGGATATGGCTACCAATACAGCTTTCCTGAAACGTATGGTCCCTGTCCTTGAATCCTATGACAGGCTTGAAAGATATGCCTGGTATTCCAACCGTACCACTTCTGAAAGCTACCAGGGGGCCGCGCTTTTTGACAGTACCGGGAAACCCACACCCGCAGGTGAGATCTATATCAATTTACCGGCCCATCATAACAAAGCTATCAAAAAGAAAAGCATTCCTGATCTTGAGTTGGAGATCGTTGATTGGCATGAGGGACCTGTTTTAACCGAAGGACATCCAGGAACCAAAGATATTAAGCATGGATTTGAAGGGGGCAGGGTCATCAGGCAGAACGGATGGTACCACCTGTTTACATCGGAACAAAACGGTGATCCCAAATGGGTAAAGATGCGCATGGCCCACTGGAAAAGCAAAGACGGACTCGACTGGCAAAGGGTTTCAACCTTGTTCGAATCAAGTGGCGATTACACGGGCGAAGATCCACGGGCTTCGCTATGGTCACCAATGCCGGTTTATAACGATGAAGATTCTACATGGTATATGACCTACGTGGTATATCGTTGCAAACCTGATACCAGGGAACAGTTCCTCAATAATCATGATGGCAGGATCTGGCAGGCAAGATCACTGGTCAAAGGAAAAGATGGAATTGGCGGACCCTATGAAGATATCGACATTATCCAGGAACCGGGTCCCTTGGCTGATGAGTGGGAGGGATTGCAGGGATCAGATTCGTTTTTCCCATTCAAAGTCGGCAACATGTGGCTTGCATTCACAGGATCTGCCAAAACGGAAAAACTGCCCATGGAATTCTGGGGTAACGGCCTGGCCCTGGCCCCGGCACTGACCGGACCCTGGATAAGACTGAGTGAAAGGAGTCCCGTGGACTTCGGCACCAATTTCTCCGAGAATCCAATCGTTACTCAACTCGATGACGGAACCCTGATAGC
>JAZGGT010000150.1:0-2451 GCA_036480555.1 Bacteroidales bacterium
CAATCTTCTACGGGTACAAGGCTGATCACTGAACTTATCAGCTGATAAATCTTAATGGATTCACTGAATCCGAAATTCTTTTTGCCCAGTTTAATGAAACCGGTAATTTCTTCAATAGAATGAAGGAGATTTGGATCGGCAGGAAAGTGATAGATGACGGGAGAGATATTATCAAATGAGTATCCCAGATTGAAATGTGTAAAAAAGTGAATAATATGCCCATGATCCATGGCCTCCAATTCCTTTTGGGGAGTTTGGACCCATCCACCCTCGAGGCAATATTCATCCTGTGTGACTGCCCCGTCTGTTTCAATGTTAGTTGAAAAAGCTGTATGAGGTGGAATAAGTATTAATTTGTCCGGATCCAGGGGTACTTTTTCTTTGAAATAGACATAGGCTCCCGGTGTTTTATTCCAGTACAGCCGCCAGTAGGGATATGATAAGCGCCGGATGCGCCATTGTTTTATCCACCAATACCTGCAACAATGTACATTCATGCTCATCTTTTGGAAGGATTGCTGTATTATTGACGGGTCGCCTGATTCAGGATTTTTTTTAAATTTCATTCAACTGGGTGATGTTTGAATATTACACAAATCTATGTATTTTCTGCATTTCAAACATCACTTTCCGCGCGTAATTTTGAATAAACCAATTCTAATAATCATGACCTCGAAAACGAATAGACTAAAGGGCAATCAGCCAAAAATTGGTATCCGTCCTACCATCGACGGGCGACGTGCAGGTGTCAGGGAATCTCTTGAAGAACAGACGATGAACATGGCACGTTCCGCTGGCCGATTCCTGGAGAAGAACCTCAGGCATTCAGATGGCAGCAGTGTAGAATGTGTCATTGCAGACACCTGCATTGGAGGAGTTGCTGAAGCTGCTACCTGTGCAGAGAAATTCAGGACCGAAGGAGTGGGGGTTTCCTTAACAGTTACGTCGTGCTGGTGTTATGGAAGTGAAACCATAGATATGGATCCGCATTTACCCAAAGCGATCTGGGGATTTAACGGAACTGAGCGACCAGGGGCTGTCTATCTTGCCGCAGCGCTGGCAAGTCATAATCAAAAGGGATTGCCCGCATTTTCAATTTATGGGAGAGATGTTCAGGATGGAGATGATACCAGCATACCGGAGAATGTACAGGAAAAACTGCTAAGGTTTGTAAAAGCCGGTTTGGCAGTAGCAACTATGAGAGGAAAATCCTATCTGTCAATGGGTGCAGTTTCAATGGGCATTGCGGGCTCAATCGTTGACACCAATTTCTTCGAGGAATACCTGGGAATGAGATGTGAGTTTGTGGATATGACCGAGTTTACCCGTAGGGTCAATGAGAATATCTATGACACGGAAGAATTTAAGACAGCGCTCGCCTGGGTGAAAAAGAATTGTAAGGAAGGCAAGGATTACAATCCGAAGGACCAACAGAAAAATCGTGAGCAAAAAGATCATGAATGGGAATTCGTTGTCAAAATGTCCCTTATTGCACGTGACCTGATGGTGGGAAATGACAGGCTGGGCGAAATAGGATTTGGTGAGGAGGCACTGGGTCATAATGCTATTGTTGGGGGATTCCAGGGCCAGCGGCATTGGACCGATCACTTCCCAAACGGGGACTTTATGGAAGCCATCCTATGTTCCTCATTTGACTGGAATGGGATACGGCAGCCCCATATTCTGGCCACTGAAAACGACAGTCTGAATGGAGTCGTTATGTTGTTTGGACATTTGCTGACAGGTGCAGCTCAAGTATTTTCTGATGTAAGGACTTTCTGGAGTCCCGAGGCGGTCAAACGTGTAACAGGACATACCCTCAAAGGCAACGCAGAAAACGGCTTCATCCACTTGATCAATTCCGGCTCATCTGCCCTGGATGGATGCGGGCAGCAAACCGTTGATAGCGGACCTGTCATGAAGCCCTGGTGGGAAATAGAGACGGAGGACGTCAGCCGCTGTCTTGAAAATACTACATGGGGTCCTGCAATTACAGAATATTTCAGGGGAGGAGGATTTTCATCTACCTTTAAGACCGTAGGGCAGATGCCGATCACACTCAGCCGTATCAATATTATTAAAGGGCTTGGACCGGTATTGCAGATCGCAGAAGGACATACCATTGAATTGCCTGATAATGTGCACAACATCCTGGATGAGAGAACCAATCCAACATGGCCTACAACCTGGTTTGTTCCCAGGCTTACCGGGAAAGGAGCCTACCGGGATGTTTATTCTGTTATGGCAAACTGGGGTGCTAATCATGGGGCATTTACTTATGGACATATTGGGGCCGACCTGATCAGCCTTGCTTCCATGCTGAGGATTCCCGTTTGTATGCACAATGTGGCCGAGGAGGAAATATTCAGGCCCAGTGCCTGGGACGCTTATGGTATGGATGCAGAAGGATCTGACTACAGGGCATGTAAGGTTTACGGTCCAATGTATTAA
>JAZGGT010000151.1:0-6553 GCA_036480555.1 Bacteroidales bacterium
GTCAATGAAAATACCCCAACCAAGATTTCTACTTTAAGACCCTAAGAGCAATAATTCAACTGCTATCTATTGCCATATATGGCTATTTAGACCGGATATGAATTGATATAAGTTTCTTATATTTGCAGCGCATTTAAGAATCCATAAACATGGCACAATTTGAACTTCAGATGCCCAAGCTGGGTGAAAGTATTGAAGAAGCGACCATAACCAAATGGTATGTAAAGGTGGGTGACAAGGTCGATGATGATGATGTGCTGCTTGAAATAGCTACAGATAAAGTTGATTCAGAGATCCCCAGTCCGGTTTCCGGAACGATTATAAAGATTCATGTTGAACAGGATCAGACAGTCCCGGTTGGAACCATCATTGCAGTCATTGATACGAGTGAAGGCGATGTGGTTTTGGATGATACACCGGTTGCCGAAAAAGAAGTGAAAGAGAGTGCTGCTCCGGAAAGTGCTGCTCCAGAAAGCACTGAATCAGACACTGTGGAGACCGTAGAAGAAACTCCTTCGCCCGCACCTGAAAAAACAGGAGAATCAGGCCGTTTCTATTCACCCCTTGTACTTACCATTGCCAGAGAGGAAGGGATTTTAATTGAGGAACTTGATGCTATCCCCGGGAGCGGAAGGCACGGAAGGGTACAGAAAAAGGACATTCTTGAATATATCAAGACACGGACGATCCCTGCAGCTGCCCCAGCTGCTTCCAAACCTACAGCTGCACCTGCTGCCCCTTTTGCAACACCGGCGAAACCCAAGGTCTCTGTCTCAGTCGGTGCTGAAGATGAAATCATTGAAATGGACAGGCTGCGGAAACTGATCGCTGACCATATGATCATGTCGAAGCAGACTTCTGCCCATGTTACCAATATGCTGGAAGCAGATGTAACGGATATTGTGTTGTGGAGGAACAGGGTGAAGGATGAGTTTCTGCAGCGGGAAGGGGAGAAGATCACCTATCTTCCTGTTTTCATGGAGGCTATTATCCAGGCACTGAAAGATTTTCCGATGATCAATGCCTCGCTGGACGGGGATAAGATCATCCTGAAAAAAGCTATTAACCTGGGCATTGCTGTTGCGCTGCCGACAGGCAACCTGATTGTTCCGGTCATCAAGCGGGCAGATTCATTGAACCTGCTGGGCCTGACCAAAGCACTGAACAAGATGGCCAATGATGCAAGGAACAACAAGCTGAGTCCGGATGATATCCAGGGAGGGACCTTCACCATTTCCAATTTCGGTACTTTCCGGAATGTAATGGGAACACCTATCATCAACCAGCCACAATTGGCTATCCTGGCTATCGGAACAGTGGAAAAGAAACCTGCTGTTATTGAAACACCTACCGGCGATGTCATAGGGATCAGGCATAAGATGTTCCTTTCCCTGACCTATGACCACAGGGTCATTGACGGGGCCTATGGTGGTGCATTCCTCAGGAAGCTTGCCGACTACCTTGAAAATTTCGATGGTAATAAGGTAATTTAGCAGATCATGAGTATAGAAAGAAAATATAGCATTAAGACAACTGATAAAGAAACGCTTGAGCATTGGTTCCGCCTTATGACACTTGGCCGCATATTGGACGACAGGGCACCGAATTATCTCAAGCAGGCCATTGGCTGGTCATACCATGCACCTTTCGCAGGTCATGACGGGATACAACTGGCCATAGGACAGATCTTCGACAGGGAAATAGATCATCTTTTTCCTTATTACCGGGACATGCTGACAGCCATCTCTGCCGGTATGACAGCCGAAGAGATCATCTATAACGGAATATCGAAGGACCTGGATGTGGCCGGTGGGGGGCGTCACATGTCAAATCATTTCGCCAAGCCAGAATGGAACATTCACAACGTCTCTTCAGCTACCGGGAATCATACTTTGCATGCCGTTGGTGTGGGCCGGGCCCTGAAGAAATACAAAACCCCTGGAATTTCCATCAGTTCACAGGGGGAGTCATCCGTTTCTGAAGGTTATGTTTACGAGGCCATCAACGGGGCATCCAATGAAAAGCTGCCCGTTCTTTTCGTGTTCCAGGACAATGGATACGGGATATCTGTCCCCAAAAAAGACCAGACCGCCCGCCGTAAAGTGGCGGATAATTTTTCCGGCTTCAAGAACCTTAGGATCCTTCATTGCAATGGCAAGGATGTATTCGATTCTATGAATACCCTTGTGGAAGCCCGTAAGCATATTGAAAAATATGAAGAGCCTGTCATCGTCCAGGCAAACTGCGTGAGGATCCATTCCCATTCCAACTCGGATGCACATGAGCTATACAGGGATGATTTCGAATTAAACTTTGTGAAGCAATACGATCCCCTGGCAAAATACCGCCGGCTCTTACTGCGCTATGAACGATTCACGGATGATGAACTGATCGCCATTGAAGAAGAAATGAAACAGGTGGTCAAGAAGGCCCATAAGGCAGGATTGGCCGCACCGGATCCTTCCCCGGATTCCATATATGATTATGTTCTCCCAGAACCCTATGTGCCTGAAAAATATATCGATGGAACACACCAGCATGACGGAGAGCCTATCAAACTGATACAGGCCCTGAATGAAACCCTGAAGGCAGAATTCCGCCATAATCCCGATACCTATCTATGGGGACAGGATGTGGCCTATAAGGAAAAAGGCGGTGTTTTTAACGTGACCAAGGGAATGCAGAAGGAATTCGGCAAGGAAAGGGTTTTCAATGCCCCCATTGCAGAGGATTTTATTATTGGGACAGCCAATGGAATGAGCAGGTTCAATGACAAGATCCGGATTGTTGCCGAGGGAGCAGAATTTGCCGATTATTTCTGGCCTGCCATGGAAGCATTTGTGGAAACAACACATGAATACTGGCGGACCAAAGGGCAGTTTTCTCCCAATGTCACCATCCGGCTGGCTTCAGGGGGATATATCGGAGGCGGACTCTATCATTCACAGACCATTGAAGGGTGCATCACTACCTTCCCAGGGGTCAGGGTGGTATATCCCTCCTTTGCCGATGACGCAGCGGGTTTACTGCGTACCTGTATGCGTTCGAGGGGACTGAATTTCTACATGGAACCCAAGGCATTATATAATGCGCCAAAAGCCGCTACACCCGTCCCTGATGATTTTGAGGTACCTTTCGGCAAGGCACGTATCCGAAGGGAAGGAAAAGATCTGAGCATAATCACTTACGGCAATACCAGCCATATGTGCCTGGAGGCTGCCGAAAAGCTGTCTGAAGAAGATGGTGTCAGTGTCGAGGTCATTGACCTGCGGTCGCTTATCCCGCTGGACAGGGAGGCCATACTGACTTCTGTCAAGAAGACAGGGAAGGTCCTGATCGTACACGAAGACAAAGTCTTTGCAGGCTTCGGTGGTGAACTGGTTGCACTGATCACTGATGAGGCTTTCGAATACCTTGATGGCCCCGTCAAAAGGGTAGGATCCACGTTTACCCCAGTGGGTTTTAACCGGATCCTGGAAGCTGCCATCCTGCCAAATACTGAAAGGATACTCACAGCTGCCAGGGATCTGCTGCAATACTAAACATACAGAGCCATGCAAAAAATAGCCGTAGTCTACAGTTTCAATACACAGAATACAGGCAAGATCGCCAAGCGCATCAAGGAAGCATTCGGGAAGGATGCAACCGTCAAACTGGTTAATATAGAAGAGGTCACAGCGGATGAGTTCCTGAAATATGACAACCTGATCTGCGGAACGGCCACCTGGTTTGACGGAGAACTGCCCAACCACTGGGATGAATTTGTGCCCGAACTCGAAGACATGGACCTGAAAGGTAAGCGGGTTGCCCTGTTTGGACTGGGGGACCAGAAAGGTTATCCTGAGAATTTCCTTGATGGCATGGGCATCCTTGGCGAGATAATGGAAGCACAGGGTGCCAGGCTGGTCGGATTTACATCAACTGAAGAATATACCTACGAATCTTCACGGGCTGAGAGAGGTGACCAGTTCATAGGGCTGGGCATAGATTTTGAAACCCAGGGAACCAAAAACAAAGATAGAGTGAATGGCTGGGTTGGGAAGCTTAAGCTTGAGCTCAAGTAAGATTCGATTTTCACACTAATTTAACAGGACCCTGTCTGCCAGGTGACAGTCCATCTTCACCCTTTGTGGTATTTTTGTTATCATGAGGGGGACAATCATACTTATATTATTTCTGCTTCTTTACCAGGTCCGGGATATCTACGGGCAGACCTGCTGTTCCGGGGGAGTACCCCTGACCGGAAACCTGGGTATGCCCTCAGCTGCCAGCGGTACCTGGCAGTTTTCCCCAGCGTATGATTTGAACTATATGAATACCCTTAAACAGGGAAGGGAAACGGTGCAGGATCAATCACGGAGACGCCTTACCCAATCTCTCCTGTTTGAAACGGGCTATTCCATCTCAGACCGCCTGTATATCAGCGGATTGTTTACCTATGTTCTTCAGACAAGGCGGGTTGAACAATTCGGGTCGGTCAACACGGACTTTCTCCATGGGATAGGGGATGCCGTTGTATTGCTTTCATACAGGTTTGCAGGCGGGCCGGCTAATAAATGGGAATTGATCACCGGGGTGGGACCAAAGATCCCCCTGGGAAGGACGGACATGACGAGCGCAGATGGGATAACCTACAATGCTGACCTTCAGCCAGGGAGTGGTGCCTGGGATATTATCACATGGGGATTGCTCAGCAGGCAGGGTATCATCAGACCAAGCACGAATCTTTCCCTCAGGATGATTTACAGGCACACCGGTAGCAATGCAAATTACCTGGAATTCTCTACATACCAGTTTGGTAATGAATTCCAGGCGATCGCCGGCATTTCAGAACAGTTACTGGCGGGCAGGCATATATTTGATCCATCCCTGCTCATGCGTTTCCGCACCGCCGGTCCGGATCTCCTCGGAGGAAACACCCTCCCGAATACAGGGGGAAAGTGGGTCTATATTGTACCGGGACTGGTATACCATCCGTCGCCGGTTTTTCATGTACGGCTGGCAGGGGAGATCCCTGTTTATGCCAATCTGCAAGGGATACAGCTAACCACCAGCTTTCGAATTACGGCCGGGATTTACTACCGGCTGACCGGTAAAAAGAGTTCTTCCATAACATTTTAAAAATTAACAAAATGAAAACAAATATTTTTATTTCATTCATACTGGCATTCACGATCAGCATCAGCAGCTGTGAAACTGATAACCGCACACCTGGCGGAGGAAATAATAACAGCAATGCGGGAGGAGACTGGTTGATTCCGCAGAATGAAGTGAGGGATGGCGGTCCCGGCAAAGATGGCATACCTGCCTTGCAAAATCCGCAGCTCGTCAGTGTCGACGATCCTTCCAACCATTACCTGGAGGATGAAGACCTGGTCCTGGGATATTATTACGGGGGGGAGGTCGTTGCCTATCCCCATGACATCCTGGACTGGCATGAGATCATTAACGACAAGGTCGGGGGACAGGCCATTGCCGTGACATATTGTCCCCTGACGGGCACCGGGATAGGTTGGGGAAGGATCATCGAAGAAGAGGAGACAACGTTTGGTGTATCCGGACTCCTCTACAATTCCAACCTCATCCCCTATGACCGGAAAACCGGTTCAAACTGGTCCCAGATCCGCCTGGAATGTGTGAACGGATCACTGATCGGTGTGGAAGCAGTCATTCTACCCCTGATCGAGATGCCGTGGAAAACCTGGAAGAAACTCTTTCCGGAGTCCATGGTCATATCCACCTTAACAGGACACAGCAGGAGCTACGGGTCATATCCGTATGGCACTTATAAAACGAGTAATTCACTAATATTCCCGGCCATTCCTGCCGATGACCGCCTCCATCCCAAGGAAAGGGTCCTGTCTGTCGTCCAGGGAGGCTCAGCAAGGGTATACCGGTTTGAAAACTTTAGCCTGGGACTATCCGTCATTCAGGATGAATTTATGGGTACAAACCTGCTTATTGCCGGTATCAGGGACGAATATATGGTAGCTTTCAATGCAAAGACATGGGATGGTCAGATCATTGAATTCTCGGCCGGGGAGGATGGAGGTACGCTTATCGATCAGGAAGGCAATGAATGGAACTTATTCGGAACGGCTGTCTCGGGTCCCAGGAAGGGAGAGCAGCTGAAACCTGTCAAATCCTTTATGGCATACTGGTTTTCAATAGGAGCATTTTATCCTGAGCCTGAAATATATAACCAAGGAGTGGAATAGAAAGATCCTTATTTCTTCCAATATGCTAAATATGCTTATGTTGTATGGCATATCTCAATATTATTTACTTCTTTTGTATTTCCAATTTGTAATTGTTTCCACGCAAAATGAATCTGTCATGAATAAGGAAAAGGTATATGTTTTTGATACCACCCTCAGGGACGGGGAACAAGTTCCTGGATGCCAGTTAAATACAATTGAAAAGATTGAAGTTGCAAAAGAACTTGAGAGCCTGGGTGTGGATATTATTGAAGCAGGATTTCCGATTTCAAGTCCGGGTGATTTCAACTCGGTGGTAGAAATCTCAAAAGTAGTAAAGGAACCGGTAATATACG
>JAZGGT010000152.1:0-4825 GCA_036480555.1 Bacteroidales bacterium
CGAACCCGGGACTGGTGTCATTACTCATTTATGCCTAACTTTAAGGAGTATACCTTTAATGCTTATGCACCTTAAATGAAAATGAAGATGAGAACTTTAATGAAATTAACCTATGTAACAACCTTACTTACAATTTTAATACTCTTGAATAGTTGCGGGCCGGGGGACTGGCAGGTATTGTTTGACGGGGAAACATTTGATGGATGGGAGGCATCAGATAACAAGGATTCCTGGATTATTGAAGATGGAGCCTTTGTGACCAATGGCCCGCGTTCCCACCTTTTCTATACCGGGGAGGTGTTGGATCATGAATTTAAGAACTTCGAATTTATAGTCGATGTCAAAACACTGCCGGGTGCCAATTCAGGGATCTATATCCATACGGAATTCCAGGATGAAGGATGGCCGGCCCAAGGATACGAATGCCAGGTCATCAATTCTCCACCTGATGCCCCTGAAGATGCTTACGTGGAGCTCAAAATGACAGGGAGCATCTATGCAATAAGCAATTGCTGGAAATCACCGGTACCCGATAATGAATGGTTCAATTACCGGATCGTGGTGCAGGGAAAGACCATTCAAACCTATATCAATGATCAATTGATTGCGGAATACACTGAGCCAGAAAATCCATACCGGCCGGAAAGTTTCAGCGGCAGGCTATTGTCCTCCGGGACTTTCGCTTTTCAATGCCATGATCCTGGCAGCAAGGTGTATTATAAGAACATAAAAGTTAAGCCATTGCCAGATGATCTGCCCACCCCGGGAAAGGCACTGGATGACCCGGAATTCGAGGCAAAAATTATTGATCAGGGTGCTGGTAATTTCCCACTGCTTGACCTGCATGTCCACCTGAAACAAGGATTAACTCTTGAAGAAGCATTAAAGAATGCCCGGATGTATGGATACTCCTATGGTATTGCTGTCAATTGTGGACTGAAGATGGGATTTGAGACTGATGAGGCAGTGCTGGAATTCCTGGAGAATTATCCCAGGCCGCCTCATGCCTGGCTGGCAATGCAGGCAGAGGGACGGGAATGGCTCGATATGTTTTCTGAAGAGGTAATTTCAAAGTTCGATTACGTATTTACCGATGCCATGACCTGGACAAATGACAATGGAAAGCGAATGCGCCTCTGGATCCCGGAAGAGACAGAGGTGGGAGATCCGCAGGATTTTATGGAGCAGTTGGTAGACCGGATTGAAAAGATCCTGACTGAACCGGTTGATATCTATGTAAATCCAACCTACCTGCCCCCAGAGATCAATGCCAGGTACGATGAATTATGGACCCCGGAAAGGATGGACAGGGTGATCAAGGCCCTGGTCGATAACCAGGTAGCCTTTGAGATCAATAATCGCCGCCGGATCCCGAGTCCGGCTTTTATCAAACGTGCCAGAGAGGCAGGTGTGAAATTTACTTTCGGGACCAACAATGGCGGTGCCAATGATCTTGGAAGGATGGATTATGCCCTTGAAATGATTACCGAATGCGGACTGACCACGGCAGATATGTGGATACCTGAATCATGAATATCAATACCACAGTAACACTGAACAACGGGGTGAATATACCAATCATAGGGTTGGGCGTATTTCAGAGCCCGGCCGGGGGAGTCACCAAACAGGCCATCCTTGATTCCTTAGAGGCAGGATACCGGCATATCGATACAGCGAGGATCTATGGGAATGAAGTGGATGTTGGGAAGGCAGTGGCTGAAAGCAGGCTCCCGAGGGAAGATATCTTTGTTACCACCAAACTCTGGAATGCAGACCAGGGATATGAATCAACCCTGGATGCCTGTGAGATCAGCCTGGGTAAAATGGGACTTGATTATGTGGATCTCTATCTGATGCACTGGCCGGTGGAAGGCCGCCGCCTGGAATCCTGGACGGCCATGGAAGAACTCCTTAACAAAGGCAGATGCCGGTCCATCGGGGTTAGCAATTTCATGGTACATCACCTGGAAGAACTGCTTGAAAAGGCACATGTGGTTCCTGCGATAAACCAGATCGAGATGAGTCCTTATAATTATCTTCAGCGGAAAGAAATCCTCGATCTCTGTAATTCAACAGGCATTGTAATCGAGGCTTATAGTCCCCTTACCAAAGGCAAGAAACTGAATGATCCCCGGCTGGTTAAACTGGCTGCAAAATATGGAAAAACAACTGCACAACTGCTCATCCGCTGGGCCCTGGAGAAGCAATATGTGGTATTGCCCAAATCTGTCAATAAGGATCGTATCATCGAAAATGCAAGTGTTTTCGATTTCACTATATCAGAAGGAGATATGGATACCCTGGATACATTCAATGAAGACCTGGCCACTGGGTGGGATCCCACCCATACACCATAGCTATCTCCCGATATTATCAGGCAATCCTTTATAATAACGAAATCCTTCCACTGCCTTGCCATCCTGGTAGACAATCCTTTTACTGACGCGATCCTTGACCTGCTCGGCCTCTTCTGCAGACAGGTCAGGACCTTCATACTTGTACCAGCCAGAACTCCATTGGCTTATATACTGCGACATGGCTGTGATCTTTTTATCCTTGAAAGTTGAAATATCCACCCAGGTATTTTTATCATCTTCGGCAGAATCGAATAATAAATATTCCTCAATGGTATGGGCCTCCAATCCCTCCATTGTTATCTGTCCCTGAAAAAGCAAAGGCCACATTGCTGCCCGGGCGGCATCTGCAGCCAGGTAAGAAGCTGACCTGTGATCGGCCTTATGCCATCTTTGTTCCCCCTTGCCGGGATCAAATGCGAATAATACATCCGGATGGACCTGGCGAATGAGGCGGACCAGTTTGGCTACCACCTCCTTCTTGTTTTCATATTCAAGCAAGCCGTCGTCATAACCGAAATTGGTATAATGATCCAGGGGAATTCCCACTGCTGCCAATGCCGCCTGTTCTTCCTTTTTGCGGATGTTTGCAAGGTCGATCATAGAGAGGTCCGGATCCTGTGTACCCACATTTCCGGTAGTAAGTATGGTAATATAAACTTCATTACCATTGGACTGCAACAGTCCCAGGGTACCCAGTGAATAAGCATCATCGTCGGGGTGAGCGCCAATCAGCAAAATGGTTTTTCCTGTCCATTCTTCAACCGGGACATCCGGTTGTGAATAAGACAAGCATGGGATCATAATTAATAAAAAGAAAATCCGATAAGTTCTCATAATATCTGTTGTTTTATTCTGGTGAGGAAAATGATTAATGTTATATTTGTAAATCAAATTTAACTAAAAAACATCATTCATATCTCAGTGAATCAGCGGGATTCTTACGGCTGGCATTGATGGTAATCCCACCCACCGAGATCCATGACAGGATTAAGGTAATTATCCCCGCGGCAATTAGAATGATGGCAAATTTAACCAGGTTGAATTGTATATGATAGGCAAAATTCTGCAACCAGTTATCGACAATAAAATATACAGGAGCAGCCAGCAAGGTGCCAATGGCCACCAGGATGCCAATTTCTTTTAAGAACAGCCTTACGATAAACTCGCTGGATGAGCCCATAATTTTCCTGATACCGATTTCCTTGGTCCTTTGCACTGCAGCGAATGATATCAGTCCTATCAGTCCCAGGCAAGCAATAATCAGTGAAATAATGGCGAAAGCAACAAAAATACTGCTGGTTTTCTTTTCCGTATCATACAATCGTGCATAATCATCGTTCATCCAAAAATAATCAAAGGGGTATTCTGTCGTGAACGATTCCCATGTTTCACGGACGAAGACAACGGATTCCTGTATATTCGATCCTGTGAGTTTCACGGGGATGTATCCTTCCCAATTTCCAGGCATCAGTGATAAACTCATTGGCTCAATGGTGGTATGCATGGATTGAAAGTGAAAGTCTTCAACTATACCGATGATGGGAGTATGGTCAAATGTTTGTGGTCCCGATGGTCTCAGCAATCTCTGTCCGAGAACCGGTTCTTTCAGATCCAGGGATTTAACGGCTGCCTGGTTTATCACAATGCCAGAAGAGTCTGTTGATATATCCCGGGAGAAAAATCTTCCGTCTATAATTCTCAGGGAAAATACCTTGTCATAATCAAAACTAACCCAGCTTTGCCAGGTAAGATAGGTGGAGTTTGTTCCTCTTTCCTCCACAAATATGGCATTATTGGAAAAATTTCGTCCGGGAATGCTGTTTGAATTTGACACACTAACAACTCCTGGATTCCTGAGCAGCTCCTGCTTGAAACTTTCCATCTTGTCTTTCAGAACATCAGACCGCCTGATGACCAGGATATTCTCAGTATCAAATCCGGGATCATTTTTGCTGAGGAAACGTAGTTGTCCAAATGTAATATAGGTCCCAACCAGGATCAGGATTGATACACTCAACTGAAGTACTACCAGGATGCTTCTGATTTTACCACCTTTGGTCCCCCGGACCACCACTCCCTTCAGGACAGAGATCGGCCTGAAAGCTGCCAGGTAAAAGGCGGGATAGCTGCCGGCTAAAAGGCTTATTAAAAGGATGAACAGGATAATTAAAGGAGCAATTTTCCAGCTTGTCAGGAATGCGGTATTCACTTCCAGCTGGATCATATTGTTAAAATATGGTATCAGAAAGGAAACAAGAATGGCCGCAGCCCCGAATGCAAAAGCAGTGAGCATGAATGATTCAAAAAGGAACTGGCTGACCAGCATGGGTTTCTGGGCGCCCACCAGTTTACGAATACCCACTTCTTTTGACCTCGAAGCAGCACGTGCTGTCGCCATATTGGTGAAATTGATGCATGCCACGATGAGTATCAATGCAGCAATGACTATAAAAATATAAACCAGTACT
>JAZGGT010000153.1:0-2038 GCA_036480555.1 Bacteroidales bacterium
CCAGTTTTCCAGATCCAGGCTTTTTTCTTTGGAAACTCCATTCTTGAAATCGACAAATTCAGCATCCACCATCCAGTCCTGCACTTTGATATCTTTTTCAACAATCATTTCAGTTTTTGAAACCGCCTTATCAGTAGAAAAAGATATGGGGTCAATAGCAAGAACATTTGAGGATGCAATAATTCCAAGTCCGATTGCCAGGGATAATATTAAATTTCTTGTTTTCATCTTAATTAGTGTTTGATTTTCAAAATCTTATGGTATGTGAACAATCAATCACAATACGTGCCATAATATCTAACCATCTAATTAAGAGAATTTTATAAAAAATAACAAAAGATCTTAAAGTCTAAATAGTGAACGATTTTGAACAGTAATGTACGAATATGAACGATTTTGTTACTTATTTCGGTCGTTTTCCTTTTTCCAGGCAGTAGACCTGCCAAGGAATCTCATTCCCATGACAAAACCTTTAATTTTCAGTACCTTGGCATCATCCTCAAACCACATATAGCAATCATAGGTCTTGCCGTTATCAGGATCGTAAATGCTGCCATCTACCCACTCCTGGTCTTTTTGGTTGTAATCAAGTCCCTCGAGAAGATTAAGTCCGTGTATAGGACGGCTTTTCAATGCTTCATCAGGATTTTCCTTGTCCATTTTCGGCTTGCCGTCTTCGTTGAGTTCTTCCAGCCAGCTGATCCGGCCATAATATTTTCCATCCTCTGCCTTGTATATTTCTACCTGTGATGTTTCTTTTTCTGTGAGCCAGAATCCGAGAACTTTATCGGCTTGAGAGAATAAAAAAGATGGCCCCATGATCATCAATGCAAGAAAGAGAAGTAGCTTTTTCATAAAGAGGGATTTGGTTAATAACTTAGCAACCAAATTAGGATTTTTTCCCAAAACTAACCAATGATGAAGGTTATTAATGTAGAAATTAAGGCAATGTGCAGTGATCTTGAAAGGATCAGGCAGATCCTTCTGGAGAAGAATGCAAATTTTATAGGGTTGGATCACCAGGTGGATACTTACTTCCGCACCGGTTCAGGAAGGTTGAAACTGAGGGAAGGGACCATTGAGAATAACCTGATATGGTACCAGCGACCGGATCAGGCAGGACCCAAGACCAGTCACTGCATACTGTATAAGACTGAAAAAGGCAGTGTTCTGAAGAACATCCTGTGTGATGCTATGGGTGTCATGGTAGTAGTTGACAAGGAACGGGAGATCTATTTTATTGATAACATTAAAATTCACCTTGACCTGGTGAAAGGATTGGGTACTTTCCTGGAGATCGAAGCCCAGAGCGAGGCAGATGGCCTGGCCGAGGAAACCCTGAACAGGCAGTGCAGACAGTTGATGGAAGCTTTCGGGATTATGCCAGATGACCTGCTAAGTAATTCATACAGTGATCTTTTAATGGAAATACAATGAAGATTATCAGTGGTGGACAAACAGGGGCTGACCAGGGGGGACTGGATTTTGCATTGAAGCATGACTGGCCATGCGGGGGTTGGTGTCCCCCTGGTAGGCGATGTGAAACCGGCAGGATCCCTGGCAGGTATCCTGTCAGGGAAGTGGAGGCAGGGGACTATAACGAGAGGACCCGCAGGAATATACAGGATGCGGATGCTACCCTGGTCATAACACAACATGGATTTATGGAAGAAGGTACAGCCCTGACCCTGGCCTGGTGTGAAGAATACGACCGGCCAAACTTCCATTTCGATATAAACATTCCCGGACTGATCAAGCCTCAAGACCTGGCTGAGTTGTCAGGATGGCTGAAGGCCCATGAGATTGCTGTATTGAACATAGCTGGTAACCGGGAAAGCAACAGTCCGGGTATACAGGCCTATACACTGATCCTGTTGGGAAGGTTATTTTTTCCGCAGGTAGGTAATGAATGAATACTTGAAATCCAGTCCCTCGCCGGTACCCTCTTCACGTCCGGTTTCTTCCCAGGTGTCTGGATCAATATCCGGGAAAAAGATATCTGCGTCAAAAGATTTATCCACCCTGGTGATATAGAGCT
>JAZGGT010000154.1:0-19295 GCA_036480555.1 Bacteroidales bacterium
ATCCGATCCGGTGCTGAAGGATCTGATCACCCGCATCAGGAATCTTGAAATCCTATGATACGAAAAATCACAGATCTGGTCCTTTCCCGTTTCGTCATCCTGGTGATGATGGTTCTTGTCATAGATGTACTATGGCAGGTGACTTCGCGGTATATTATGAGGGAACCCAGTTCATGGACAGATGAACTTGCTGGTTTCCTGCTGATCTGGGTGGGGTTATTCGGGGCTGCCTATGCTACAGGCAAAAAGGACCACCTTGCGATAGACCTGCTCCCCAGGAAATTGGGACCTGAAAAAAGAAAGTACCTGGACCTGGTGATCAATGCCCTGATCGGGGCCTTTGCCCTGATCGTCATGATCATTGGAGGAGTCAGACTGGTTTATATCACGTTCAAACTGAACCAGATCTCTTCTGCCTTGGAGATACCCGTTGGATATGTTTATCTGGTTATCCCAATCAGTGGAATTTTTATTTTGTATTATGCGATTGATGACATGATTCACGGTCCCCAACCGGATGAATAATAAATAAAGACTGGAATTAATGGAATTTACAGGCATCCTCATACTTGTTGGCACATTCGTTCTTCTCCTGGCACTGGGCGTCCCAATTGCTTACAGCATCGGGATATCAGGAACCATAACTTTATTGTTCAGTATCTTGCCCATACCAGCATTTACCACCCTTGCCCAGCGAATGGCCACTGCACTTGACAGCTTCGCCCTGCTGGCCATCCCTTTTTTCATATTTGCCGGACAAATCATGAACCGGGGTGGGATAGCGGTAAGGCTTATTGAATTCGCAAAGGTGCTGGTAGGCAGGCTCCCAGGCGGGATGGCATTTGTAAATATCATGGCCAATATGATGTTCGGTGCGATCTCGGGATCAGCGGCAGCAGCTGCCTCTGCAATAGGTTCGTTCATGACACCTAAAATGGTAGAGGCAGGATACGATAAATCCTTCAGTGCTGCCGTTAATATCTCCTCTGCTACTACGGGATTGGTCATTCCACCCAGCAATATCCTGATCGTATATTCCCTTGCCAGCGGTGGCGTCTCTATAGCCGCCTTGTTCATCGCCGGCTACATACCAGGTATTATTACAGGATTAACCCTTATGGGCGTAGCAGCTGCCTTTGCCCTCAGGAAAAATTACCCGGTGGGAGATAAGATCGGATTTCGCAATGGCATGATGAAATTCCTTGATGCCCTGCCAAGTCTGCTTCTCCTGATCATCGTTATAGGTGGTATAATTGCCGGGATATTCACAGCCACAGAGGCATCTGCTGTAGCTGTCCTTTACTGCATTATCCTGGCCTTTATATACAGGGAGATCAAGATAAAGGACCTTCCGGGGATCATCCTTAGGACGGTCAGGACAACCTCCATTGTTTTGTTGCTTGTTGGTACCTCCATGTGATTATCATGGGTTATGTCCTATGAAAGTATCCCCCAGGAAGTCAGCAGGGGACTGCTTGCACTGAGCGATAATCCCATCATCATCCTCATCATCATCAACATGATCCTGCTCGCTGTTGGTGTATTTATGGATATGACACCGGCGGTGCTTATTTTCACGCCAATATTTCTTCCCATTGTTGGTAATTTTGGAATGGACCCGATCCATTTTGGCATCATCATGGTGCTGAACCTAAGCGTGGGGTTGTGCACACCCCCTGTAGGAACGGTTCTATTTGTGGGCTGCAGCGTAGCCAAGATCAGTATCGGGGAGGTTATAAAACCACTTCTCCCGATGTTTGTAGCCATGATATTAGTACTCATCCTGGTTACCTATTTGCCGGTACTGAGTCTGTGGCTTCCGAGAGTTTTTGGGTTCTGACAGGGATACTTACCTGCTTCCGTCCACAAATAAAAACCAAATTCAATAAATTCCGTTAAAGTAGGAGAAGCATCAACTTGTACATTGACGGATAAATTAACAAAAGGCAAAAAACAACTGTTTGATGAAAAGCAGTTGCTCTACACATTGATTGATAATATGCCGGACTTTATCTATTTAAAGGACACGGATAGCAAATTTATCGTCGCCAATCAGAAACTTATTGATGTCCACAACCTGAAGTCCAGGGATCAGCTTATTGGAAGATCCGATCATGATTTTTACCCCAAAGAGCTCGCCGACAAATATAAGTTGAATGAACAGACCATTATCCATACCGGAAAACCTTTGATCAACCACGAGGAAAGGAGCCTGGATGAGAAGGGAAACACGATCTATCTGTCAACCACCAAGATCCCATTACATGATGCAGATGGAACAATCATTGGCATTGTTGGTATTGGGAGGGACATCACAGACAAAAGAAAAACCGAGGAAAAACTATTGGACCATGCAGACCAGCTCCAGCAGATAAATGCCCTGCTGGAAGAAAAGCAGGAGGAAGTTCAGCAGCAGGCAGAGGAACTATCTGCCCAGGCTGATAACCTGCGCCTGATAAACCAGGAACTGGAAAAACTTTCGGCTGCAGTAAGTGAAACTGATAATGTTGTCATCATCCTGGATGAAGATGGAAACTTCGAATGGGTCAACAACAGTTTTACCAGGGTGTATGGATATACGCTGGACCAGTTTATTCAAGAGAGAGGAAAGAATATGCTGGAGGGAAGTCATAATCCAGAAATAAAGGACATCTTAGCCAAATGCCGCGATTCATGTAAGACAATCAGATACCATACAGAGACCATGGATAAAGATGGCAATGTCATCTGGACACAATCCACCCTCACACCCGTCCTCAATGCTGAAAAGAAAATCATTCGTTTCGTAGCCGTCGATACTGATATTACGGCTGTAAAGAAGGCCCAGGATATGGTCAATAACCATAAAGCTGAGATCGAGTTGCAGCGTGACCAACTGGAAAAAGCAAATATCACAAAGGATAAATTCTTCTCCATCATTGCTCATGACCTGAAGAATCCCTTCCATTCAATCATGGGTTTTACAGACCTGCTGATTAAAAATTACAATGATTTTGAAGATACCAAGAAGCTGGAATTCCTGGGACTGATAAATGAATCCTCCCAATATGCAAACAATCTGCTCGATAATCTACTGCACTGGTCCCGGACCCAGACAGACAGGATTAAGTACAGCCCCATTAAGTTTGACCTGCATTCCCTGGTCAATGAGATCCAGCATATGCTGCATGGAAATGCCGAAAAAAAACAACTCGCACTGTTAAACCTTGTACCCGAGGCATCCTATGTTTATGCTGACAAGAACATGATCCACACCGTCTTGCGCAACCTGGTCAGTAATTCCATCAAATTCACACCCGCAGAAGGAACCATCTCGATCGAAGCAATCCCCAAAGAAGAATTTATTCATATCATCGTAAAGGATAACGGTGTTGGTATCCCCCTGGATCAACACGGCAAATTGTTCAGTTTTGGAGAGTTCCATTCGACTTCAGGGACAGCCGGAGAGCCGGGTACCGGGCTGGGACTGATCATCTGTTTCGAATTCATTAAAAAACATGGACGTGAGCTCAGCTTTTCGTCAGAATCAGGAAAAGGAACAAGCTTTACATTCGTTCTGGCCAGCTACGAACCATCCATTAACCTCTGACACTGATAACAAGCCTTTCTTCCATCTCCATTCAATCCCCTTTTTGCAAAAAT
The DNA here is from genome assembly GCA_036480555.1 of Bacteroidales bacterium. Classification (GTDB taxonomy): domain Bacteria; phylum Bacteroidota; class Bacteroidia; order Bacteroidales; family SM23-62; genus SM23-62. Next base: position 3,643 of record JAZGGT010000154.1, read on the forward strand.
TCTTTTATTTCTTACTTTTATTCCCTCCCGTTGGAAATCACAACATTTACCTATCGTGCTCAAATAAGAAATTATGCTATTACTTGGATATGATATTGGAAGCTCCTCAGTGAAGGCCAGCATCATTGATGCAGAAACGGCTTCGGTTATCGAATCAGCCTACCAGCCCAAACAGGAAATGCTCATCAATGCCCCGAAGACCGGTTGGGCTGAACAGGACCCTGAATCCTGGTGGGAAAATCTGAAACTGGCTACCGGCGATGTCCTTGATAAGTCAGAAATCGATCCTGACCAGATTGGAGCCATTGGCATATCCTATCAGATGCATGGCCTCGTGATCGTTGACAAAGACTACAATGTACTCAGGCCTTCCATTATCTGGTGCGACAGCAGGGCCGTCGAAATTGGTGACAAAGCCTTCAATGAACTTGGCAACCAGCGTTGTCTGAGCAGCCTGTTGAATTCGCCAGGGAATTTTACCGCATCGAAGCTCAGATGGGTCAGGGAGAATGAGCCTGAAATATATGAAAAGATCCATAAGATCATGCTCCCGGGAGATTACATTGCCTTCCGGATGACTGGAATGGCCATGACCACTATTTCAGGTTTATCAGAAGGCATATTCTGGGATTTTGAGGAAAGCAAACTCGGAGATTTTTTACTCGATCACTATGGGATCAGTGAGGACCTGATCCCCGATATTGTACCAACCTTCTCAGAACAGGGAAGGCTTGGACTTGGTGTAGCAGCAGAATTGGGACTGAAATCAGGTATCCCGGTAACTTACAGGGCAGGGGATCAGCCAAACAATGCCTTTTCCCTGAATGTACTGAATCCCGGGGAAATTGCTGCCACTGCAGGGACGTCCGGGGTGGTTTATGGGGTCAGTGATGAGATTACCTATGATCCTGAATCAAGGGTCAATACCTTCGCCCATGTAAACCATGAAAAAAGCAGGCCAAGGCTGGGCGTACTACTCTGCATTAACGGCACAGGTATTTTGTATAGCTGGCTCAAACGAAATCTTGGACCCGCCGGAATTGATTACGATCAACTGAATAAAATGGCCTTGGATATACCTGCAGGAGCGAATGGCTTGACTATTCTGCCTTTCGGAAACGGGGCTGAACGCATGCTGAACAATAAGGATCTGGGCTGTACCATTGCCAACCTGAATTTCAATATCCATTCAGATGCCCATATTATAAGGGCTGCCCAGGAAGGAATTGTTTTTGCTTTCCATTATGGGATGGAGATCATGAAAAACACAGGTATCCAACCCGCTGTAATCCGGGCCGGTCATGCCAATATGTTCCTCAGTCCGGTATTCCGGGAATCCCTGGCCGCATTGACAGGTGCAGTCATTGAACTTTATGACACCGATGGAGCCCAGGGTGCTGCTATAGGTGCAGGTGTTGGCTGCGGACATTACCCTGGTTTTAAAAGCGCATTTAGCAACCTGAAGAAGATCAAAGTGATAGAACCAGACCCGGTTATACACGAACCATATCAGGAAGCATATCAAACCTGGCAATCAGAGTTGCTGAGAAGATTGGCATAGCGATAATTTAATCATATAACCATGGAATATTTAACCGGAGACAAGGAATTCTTCCCAGGCATTGGGAAAATCAAATTTGAAGGTAAAGACTCAAAGAATCCCCTGGCCTTTAAATACTACGATGAAAACCAGGAAGTTGGAGGTAAAAGCTTAAAGGACCATTTCCGCTTCGCCGTTGCTTACTGGCATACCCTGACAGGTACTGGTGGTGACCCGTTTGGTCCAGGAACAAAGGATTTTCCCTGGGCACAACAGTCAGATCCTATCCTGAATGCCAAAGAGAAGATGGATGCAGCCTTCGAATTCATATCAAAAATGGGCATCCCCTTTTACTGTTTCCACGATTATGACATTGTGAGTGAAGCCAATTCCATTCCGGAATCTGAAAAACGCTTGCATGCCATGGTGGATTATGCCAAAGCCAAGCAGGCCGCATCCGGAATTAAGCTTCTCTGGGGTACCGCCAACCTGTTTTCTCACAAAAGATATATGAACGGTGCTGCAACCAATCCGGATTTCTCAGTGATCCCCTGGGCGGGTACCCAGGTTAAAAATGCCCTGGATGCAACCATCGAGCTTGGTGGATCCAACTATGTTTTCTGGGGTGGAAGAGAAGGCTATATGAGCCTCTTGAATACAGATATGAAGCGTGAGCTTGACCATATGGCCCGATTCCTGACCATGGCAAGAGATTATGCCAGAAAACAGGGATTCAAGGGGACCTTCCTGGTGGAGCCCAAGCCCATGGAGCCAACCAAGCATCAATATGATTTTGACGCTGCCACTGTGATCGGCTTCCTGAATAAATATGGTCTTGCGGGAGATTTCCAGCTGAATGTCGAGGTAAATCATGCAACCTTGGCCGGACATACATTCCAGCACGATCTACAGGTGGCCGCGGATTCCAGGCTGCTTGGCAGCATTGATGCCAACCGGGGAGATTATCAGAACGGCTGGGATACAGACCAGTTCCCTATCAACATTTACGAGCTTGTGGAATCCATGCTGGTCATTCTCGATATGGGTGGATTCAAGACCGGTGGTGTGAATTTCGATGCCAAGACCCGCAGGAATTCAACAGACCTGGATGACATTTTCATAGCCCACATTGCAGCCATGGACACATTTGCACGTGCCTTGCTCATTGCCGATAAGGTCAGGACAAATTCGGATTTCCTGAAGATGCGCAAGGAAAGATATGCATCATTTGACAGCGGTGATGGCGCTAATTTTGAGGATGGAAAGATGACCCTGGAGGACTTACGGGACCTGGCCATAAAAATGGGTGAACCAAAGCAAATTAGCGGCAAGCAGGAACTCTACGAATCCATCATCAATCAGTACATCTAGGTTTGGAACCTTTTTAGTAGGAAAATCTTAGTTTTTTTACTTTAATCCCTGGTATTCAAACATTTGACAAAAGGTAAGTTTGGAACTAATATTACTATACGGGTAATATTAGTTCCAAACCTATTGGACGGGAACACCATAGATGAATTTCAGGCTGTCCAGGTCCTGTTTCAGAACCTGTATGACTTCCTGGTAGGCCGGATCATCATATACACTCTGCATTTCACCGGGATCTTTCGCCAGGTCGTACAGTTCCCATTCATCAACGTTATAGAAATGCATGAGTTTATATTCCCTGGTGGCTATTCCCTCGTGTTTTCTCACAGAATGGGCGCCCGGAAATTCATAGTAATGGTAATAAAGGCTATTTCGCCAGGTCGCAGGTGTATTTCCATGCAATAAAGGCACAAGACTTTCTCCCTGCATTTCATCCGGAGCCTCAGTTCCGGCAATCTCAAGGAAGGTCTGGGCAAAGTCAAGATTGGAAACCAGGTCATCGTTCACCTGTCCAGATCCTGTTACACCGGGCCAGCGAACGATCAGCGGGGTGCGTAGGGACTCTTCATACATAAAACGCTTATCAAACCATCCATGTTCTCCAAGATAGAATCCCTGATCGGAATTGTAGATTACAATTGTATTTTCAGCCAGACCACTTTCTTCAAGGTAATCCAGAACACGGCCAACATTCTCATCCACAGACTGGATACAGGCCAGATAATCACACATGTATCGCTGGTATTTCCAGCTGACCAGCTCCTTACCTGACAGCCCGGCTTCTATGTATTTCTCCCGGACCGGATCATACATTTCGGCCCATAACCTAAGCTGGTCGTCATCCATCCGCCTCATGAACCTTTCCCTGCCCGGATCATCTTCCTCCGGCCAGACTTTCAGATCACCACCAAGCCGCATGGTTATATCAATGGTCATATCCTGTTCCCTTGCTGCAGTGCCGCGACCCTCATAATCATCAAATAAATTATCAGGTTCCGGAAATGTAACATCATCAAACATACCAAGCTGTCCGGGTCCCGGTTCCCAGCGACGATGTGGTGCCTTGTGCTGAAGCATCAGCATAAATGGTTTGGTTTCGTCCCGTTGGTCCTGTAACCATTCGAGTGCCTTGTCGGTAATGATCTCTGTGACATATCCCTTCACCCTGACGGTCCCTTCCGGAGTCCTGAAGTCCGGATTATAATAATGGCCCTGTCCGGGTAGGACCTCCCAGAAATCAAATCCCATGGGTGTGGTTTTCAGGTGCCATTTACCGACAATAGCCGTCTGGTATCCGTTGGCCTGCAGGATTTTCGGGAATGTCACCATGGTAGAGTCAAATCGTTCACGGTTGGTAGGGACACTATTCAAATGGCTGTGTTTCCCCGTTAGGATGGTGGCTCTCGAAGGAGCACAGATGGAATTGGTTACATAACATTTGTCAAAACGCATACCCCCGGCAGCTATGCGATCGATATTCGGAGTGGGTGCGTAATTGCCGATCTCAAAATCATAGGCGCTTACCGCCTGGTATGCATGATCATCTGAAAAGATAAAAATGATATTGGGTTTTTGAGCAACCTGCTCTGTACAGGCAAAAAAGCTGGTTACAATTGTCATTAGTAAAAGACCATTTACAAGACTTTTCATTCCAGGATTCATAGTTCAATAGGATTTTGGATTAATTATTTATGGCCATATGTTGGATGTTATTCTGATTGGATATTTGCATCTGCATCCCTTCTCGTCTCTCGCTGCTCGGTAATGAGAGAGCGGATGGGTGAAAAAATGCGTTCGAGGAGCACCCGGTCGTCAGTGATGATCTCCCCACGGCCAAGCATCTCATGTTTAAAAGGGATCTCAATATCATAGTAAGTGACCAGGCCATCCGGCAATTCAACTTCCAGGACATATACCTGGTCTTCTGGGACCTGGCTGATGGTACTGATTTTTCCCCTGACCATCCCGTATTCAAGGTGTGGGAAATTGGTGAACTGTATATTCACTGTTTGCCCGATCTCAACTTTTCCTGAACCTTCCAGGGGCAGATTGATTTTGCCAATGATCTCGCCCTGGTTGGCAGGTATAATGGTCATGACATTGTCACCAGTCTGTACATTCTGCGTTTCACTATAGTACCTGGTAAAACTTACTACCCCGTCTATGGGTGCCTGGAGTAGGTATTTTTGTCCCCAAATATCGATCTGTGCGATCAGTTTTTCAAAGGCCTCCCGGACATCGGTTTGTATCTGCTCCCTTTCCTCCCGTGCCCTGAGCTGAAGCTCCAGTACTACCTGATCCAGTTTCGAGATCTCAATCTGATTGGTTGACATATCGCCCCGGGATGTTTCATACTTTAATTGTGAAGCCAGCTTAGTCTGTTCTGATCTGTCTATATCGGCATCCGGGATAACCTCGTCTGCGTGCAGGATGGAGTCCCTGCTAAATTGACGTTTTGCAAGCTGGTACTCACTCTGAAGTATGCTGACCTGCTGCCTCAGGCTGTGATTCAATACTTCATATCTCCTCTTCTCCTCCTCCTTTGACTCAATAGTTTTGATATGGTAATCCAGTTCCAGGAATTGAAAATAATCATCATAGGTGTTAACGAATTCCGCATATGCCGACTGGATTTCCCCGAGTGTATAGGTATTAGTAAGGGGAATATGTTCCTCCTTGTCCAGGTTGGCAATAATGGTCCGGATCTCCTCAATGTCGAACCGCAGGTTGATCACATCTGAATAATTTGCAGGGTTCTCAATTACTGCGAGGTGGGTATGTATTTGGACTGACTGGCTGTCATCTACAAAGAGTTGCAATCGACCATCCGACTTTGCTACCATGGAGGCCGGGGGGTTCTCGGTCGTAACCAGGATATCAGCCCGCTTGATGTCAGGATAGGTAAAAACCAGGCTGCCAGCCAGAATGATAAGTATGGTGACCATGATGACCACTGTACCCCACCTGACAATCCATGAAGGTATCTGTCCCAGGATATCCTGAATCTCCTCGCTTCTTATTTCAATCGTTTGGCCTTTCTTTTCTTCCATGGCTATTATTCTGAACCGAGTTCAAGCTGATTCTTTACCAGTTCATAGTATTTTCCTTTCTTCGCGATCAATTCATTATGCTTCCCTATCTCGGCAATTTTCCCTTTATCAAGTACCACGATCTGATTCGCATTTTTCACCGTGCTCAGGCGATGAGCAACCACCACTACGGTCCGGCCCCTGAAAAAATCCTGCAGGTTGTCAATGATCACTTTCTCATTTTCAGCATCCAGGGAAGAGGTCCCCTCATCAATGAACAGGAATTCGGGTTGTTTATAGATCGCACGTGCAATCAGGATGCGCTGTTTTTCACCCCCGCTGAGTGATTGCCCGCCTGTCCCTAATTTTGTATTGTAACCGACCGGAAGGGATTCAATATATTCCTTGATATTCGCCATTTTTACAGCCTCCAACAGCCGGTCAGGATCCACATATTCTTCTCCAAGGGATATATTTCTGGCGATGGTATCCGCAAAGATATATCCATCCTGCATGACCACGCCGCATCTCCTCCTCCAGATCTGCTGGCTCAGGGACTGGAGGGTAGTATCCCCCACTCTGATCTCCCCTTCAACCGGTGGATAAAAAGCCAGCATCAGTTTGATCAGGGTGGTTTTCCCGCTGCCGCTCACCCCAACGATGGCCGTTACACTGTCTGCCGGTATCTTGAGGTTTACTCCATCCAGCACTTTCCTTGAATGAGGGCCCTCATATTGAAATGACAAATTTCGGATCTCCAATGTCTTGCTCTCAGGCATAATGATCATCTCCCCAAGGTCTTCTTTCTCCTCATTCTCCTCTTTGTGGATCTCTCCCAGTCTTTCCATACTGATCTTTGCATCCTGGGTCACATGCATGAAATTGATCATCTGTTCTATGGGACTGTTGAGCTGTCCCAGGATATAGGAAACCGCCAACATCATACCCAGTGTCATATCCCCGTGTATTACGGAAGTGGCGGCAAGGAAGGTGATCAATATATTCTTGGTCTCGTTGATGAATACACCTCCTGCTTCCTGATACTGGGTCAGGGCAAGGGATTTAATATTTACCTTGAATAGGGATCCCTGGATATTCTCCCATTCCCAGCGTTTCTGCCGTTCAGCATGGAAGAGTTTGATGTCCTGTACCCCATAGATCAACTGTATCAGTTTGCTCTGGTTATCTGCCAGTTTAGAAAATCGCTTGAAATCAAGTTCCCGGCGTTTCCGCATGAAAATGCTCAGCCATAAGAAATACAGGAAGCTCCCGAAAATAAACAGCAACAGGATCTTCCAACTATAGATGGCCAGGACGATTCCAAATATCACAAGGTTGAACAGGGAGAATATGATATTCAGGGATGAGGTGGTCAGGAAATGTTCTATCCGGCGATGATCACCGATCCGTTGGAGGATATCACCGATCAGTTTGATATCAAAAAAACCAAGTGGTAGCTTCATCAGCTTGATCAGAAAATCCGAGATCAATGAGATATTCATCCTTGTGCTCAGGTGCAGGAGGATCCAACCCCGGATAAAATCCACAGACATACGGCTGATGAACAGGACCAGCTGGGCGATCAGGATCAGGTAAATGAAATTAATATCATTGTTGTTGATACCGACATCCACAATGGATTGGGTGAGAAAAGGGAACAACAGCTGGAGCATACTTCCCAGGAGCATCCCGAGGATCAACTGGACAATGTACTTCCGGTGCGGCTTAAGATAGGATAATAGAAAACGAAAATTGGATTTATCAATAACCTCCCCCTCTTCAGCATAGAAATCCGGTGTTGTTTCCAGCAGGAGGGCCAATCCCTTCTTTTCTCCGTCCTGCTGTACACTGATCCAGTTTTTCAGAAATTCAGTTTTCGTATATTTCACCAGTCCGAATGCCGGATCAGCCACATAAACCGTATCCTTGGTTACCTTGTAGACAACGACAAAATGATTCTGCTTCCAGTGGACGACCAGTGGCAATGGTGCCGTAGAGAATAATTTTTCAGGGGTCAGCGAGACTCCCATAGTCCTGAATCCAATAGATTCGGCCGCCTCAGAGATCCCCATCATGGAAACGCCGTCCCTTGAAAGGTAGCTTTTCTCTCGCAGGGTTTGGAGGGAATAGGATTTCCCATAGAACTTGGCAATCATACGTACGCATGAAGGCCCGCAATCCATCGCATCTAATTGTTTATAGAATGGGAATGACGCCATGTTTAGGGATCGCTTTGGGTTAAAAATAAGAAAATCTTAAGAAAATCAAGGTTTTATGCGGGAAAATGAATTTACTGAAGATCCCGCAGAAGCATCCTGGCATCCTTTCTGAATGGGGAATCAGTCTCTTCAATCAGCAACAACTGTTCCTTTGAGAGTGAAGCTTCTCCTGCCTTCAGATAACAAAGTGCCAGGTACCACCTGGTGGCTGGAATCATGTCACCCGGATCATCATCCAGAAGACCCTGAAATGTTTCAATGGCTTTGTCAGTAAGGTTCAGGTGCATATAGGCAAGGCCGGCGTAAAAAAGTGAATACCCGCTGAGAGTACTACTGTCAGCAAGCATTTCAAACAGGATAATAGCGCGCTTATAATCACCTGCCTCATACACTTTGATGGCAAACAGCAAATCATCATCTGTCCGAGACAGCTCATTCATTTCCTCTGTCATTGGAAATTCCTTATAATATTCTGTATAAAGATCCTTTGCCGGTTTACCCTTGAAAGGCCTGAATATGAGGACAGACACAATAACAGCAAGGACTACAACAGCGGCAACACTGAACCAGATGCGCCTGACTTGCCTGATGTTTGACCGATGGGGTTCAGGTTCAGTTACGTCAGTTGCCTGCTTATCTTTTTCTCTCCTTTGCTCAAAATCCTGTCGGGCACTTTTTATTGTTTCATTAACCTCTCCAGGGAGGTCATATTTCCTGCCTTCCTTAAAATCTATTACGGCCTGCCGGATCTCTTCCCTGGTCTCCTGATCCAGGTTATCTTCCGGATCATCTGCTTGCCTCATAGCTTTTTCAGCCAGCTTCTGAAGATTCCGGAATGCTTCCACTTTTTTAGCAAGATCGGGATTTCCGGAGATCTCCTTTTCAAACTCAAATCTCTCATCCTCTGTCATTTCCCCGTCGAGATACCTGATTATGTATTTATCATCGATCATCTGTAATCTCTTTAAATTTTGGATCTTTCCTTATCCGGTTATAAAGGCTTTGTTTGCACCTGTACTTACGGTCCGATGTATAATGCTCACTGCTGTATCCGAATATCTGCTGGATCTCCGCAAGAGATACTTTTCTAAAATGGAGATGCAGTAATTTCTGGCAATCCTCGCTTAGCTGCTTGAAATGATGAAAATACAGGTCCAGAAATTTCTCTTCCAGCTCACTGTCAATTGCATCTTCTTCCGGAAATGAATCCAGCCGTGAATCCTCCACCAGATGATACTTGGTTTTCCTCATATCATGCATCCATATGTTCTTACAGACGGCAAGCAGGTAGGTCGAGAATGTGCAGGTAAGCTTCAGGTTTTCTTTGCGGACCTTCTGGATTATCACCATGAGGGCTTCCTGGAACACATCTTTGATATGCTCCGGGTTCCCGCCTCTTCCAATGATGAAGCCCTCCACTTTTCCATAAAACTGATTATAGATATAATCCATCACCTTTCGGTCATTCTGAAAAATACCCTCAATGATCTGTTCATCGGTATACTGCTCCATCGTCGCTTGGGATAAGAAAAAGCAAAATAAATATACTAAAATACCGGTACATGCCTTCTGCAATGGGTCATCTTCTGCGAATCCCTACAATCAAGTTGCAGATAGTCATTTGAAAAATGGACTTTGGTGAAACATTCCGGTAAAAGAGTATCATAAACTCCATGTTTATTCCAGGCCCATGCCGGATGGGGTTGCACTTCATTTCCTGCATTGCATAATCTTTGAAAGCGCCCGAAAAAAATCCTCCAGGTATCTCCATCCTCTGGAAGTAGCGATCTTCCTTCTTTGAGCCATTTCATCCCTTCCCATGGGAAGGCCAGTTCCACGCTCCAGCCCTTATCCGGAATTCGGTTGTCGTTTATTTTTCCATCTACCCGGACTGCTGTTTGAAGTCCGGGAAAATCCCAATCAAGAAAAGCCCATCTGCATTTCCTGGGATGCCGGCCCCACCAGAATGATTCCGGATGGCGGTCGTAGTCACCCCCGAAGGTAAGTGCCTTGCGCGAGAGCAGATCGAACTCGGGCACATCAAAGCGGGGTGATTTAATGGCCTTTTGCCAGACAGGCTTGTCAAGGTTGCCGTCAATGATTATGGATCCGGGGACTCGCATACAAGTATAATGAGCAATGTCATTCTCTGAACATCCGTATCTTTGCATTGTTTGTAATGGTTTATCAGCATTCATATTATCATAGAGTCATAAGGCTCAAGTTAATCATTCTGGCTAAATTTGTAGCCGAGCTTTTTAAGGATGCGTATAATTTTTAACAGGAAAGTGAATAAAACAGGATACTTGCTGATTCTTTCTATGCTGATCAATCATTTGCTATCAGGACAGGAGATTGCGCAATGGCGTGGCCCGGAAAGAAATGGGATTTATCCCGACAAGGGGCTCCTGGACGAATGGCCTGATGAGGGACCGGAACTCCTGTGGAGCATGGAAGGAATCGGAAAGGGTTTTTCATCTGTATCCGTGATAAATGGTGTCATATACGCAACTGGTCAACAAGATAGCATTGAATACTTCTCGGCCATTGCACCTGAAGATGGAAATCTTCTATGGCATATCCCTTATGGTCTATCGCCATTGCGTTCTTTCAAGGATACCCGTTGCACACCAACAGTTGAGGGAGACAAGGCATTTCTCATCAGCGGTCGGGGAGAGATTGTTTGTGTGGACGTCTCCCGGCGACAAATAAAATGGCATGTTGAGGCAAATAAAAACTTCAAAGGATTGTATGGCATATGGGAAATTGCCGAGTCACCCCTGCTGGTTGATAATAAGGTTATTTTTACACCAGGGGGACACGCAACCACCATGATTGCATTGGATAAACAAACGGGAGCAACAATCTGGACCAGCGAGACCATCCATGATACCACTTCATATGCATCCCCTGTCCTGATTGAAAAAGGAGATAAAAAAATCATTGTCAATATATTGAGTAATTATTTAATTGGCGTTGATGCGGAAAACGGAGAGATACTGTGGACATATAAGTACAGTGAACTGGATAAACCACTCTGGAATCCTGATGCTCCCTATATTAATACAATCAGTCCGCTGTACAAAGACGGACGGCTTTTCATTACAAGCGGTTACAATCATACCTCAGCCATGTTCGAGCTCTCACCCGATAGATCAGAAATCAGTCTGATCTGGAAGCAGCCTGTCCTTGACACGCAGCATGGTGGAGTCCTGCTCCTGGATGGTTACATATACGGATCTACATGGATAAGTAACGGCCAGGGGAATTGGGCGTGTTTAGACTGGGAAACCGGAGAGACTATGTATGATAAAGAATGGTATAACAAGGGTTCCATTATTGCGGCTGATGGCAGACTTATCGTTTACGAAGAAAAGCGGGGATATGTGGGATTGGTTAATCCCAACCCTGAGGATTTCCAGGTGATCAGTTCTTTCCAGCACAAGCAGGGCAGCGGTCCGCATTGGGCCCACCCAAGCATCAAGGATGGGGTTTTATACATCCGGCATGGGGAAACCTTAACCGCATATAGAATAGGCCGACAAATTTACAACGAGTAGAAGGGGCCACCTGTCTGACAGGATCATTATTCTGATGAAACAGCGACAAGGTAATTTGCCGTACGGAAGTATACAATACCCTTTGAAATGGCCGGAGTTGCCATGCAGATATCGCCCATGTCGTTAACAGCCAGCTGTTTATATGCCGGACCGGCTGCTATAACATATACCTTCCCATTTTCTGAAGTGAAATACAGTTTCCCGTCAGATGCAATTCCCGAAGCAGTAACCCCGCCGCTGACCCCAAGGCTTTCCTTGTACATCAGCTCCCCCGTGCTTGCATGAAAACAGCTCAATGAACCATTGCCCCGCAGGTTATAGAGATAATCCCCATAGATCAGCGGGGTTTGCATATAGGCCCCGCCGCGTTTGATGCTCCAGACAATGAAATCATTAGTGGTACTGTCCTTATCCAGGGTAATATCACCACTGGCTTCAGGTTTGACCACATAGATGGGTGAGTACCTGCCATGCGCATTGTTCAGGTAGATCAGGTCATGTGCTATGACCGGTGTAGGGACAGGGGCATCGCCTCCACCGCTCATCTTCCAGATCTCCTTGCCGGTATCAAAATCATATCCCCCCATATGCCTGAACCCGTTGACTATTATCTGTGCCTTTCTATCTTTCTCATAAACGGCCGGTGTACCCCAGGTCGATATTTCATCCCTGGGTGTCCGCCATATTTCATCGCCGGTTTCGATATCGAAAAGGGCCAGGAAACTCTCCCCTGTAATATCGCACTGGATGATTATTTTTCCCTGGTGAATAACCGGAGAACTGGCAATTCCCCATTCCACTTCCGGTTCTGTATAAGGACCCGCATTGATCACACCAAGGTCCTTTTTCCATAACAGTTTCCCTTGGAAGTCATAACAATAGAGTCCCTCGCTACCAAAATAAACCACCAGGTGTTTGCCATCTGTAGCAGGTGTACAATTGGCATGGGAGGACTTGGTATGCCGTTTGGTTTTGGGCACTCCTATATGGGAAAGTCTATCCCATATAACCTCTCCGGTATTTTTATCCAGGCAGTACACCTTAAACTCATGTATGGATTCATCATCCACCATGTCAATATCACCATACAGGCCCACTTTCAGGTAATCCTCCCCTGATCCGCTGACAGCAGTGGTGACGAAAACATAATCATCCCAGATCACGGGACATGAATGTCCCAATCCGGGGATCTTTGTTTTCCATTTGATGTTTTTACCGGATCCGGCATCCCATTCAACAGGTGTATCGGCATTATCGATTATGCCGGTCGCGTAAGGTCCCCTGAATCCGGGCCATTGTTCCTTGTAATCCCTCTGCGCTGCCAATTCAGCAATGAGAAATAATGAAAAGATAAGACATAGTGTTAGAATGCGAGGGATCATTATGAAAGGATTATTTGATTTTATAGGCCATTAAAACGTCACCATGCCTCACATACAGGTGGCCGTCATTGATCACAGGATGGGCCCAGTGCTGGCCCGAGCCCAAGATTATCCTGGTCTTTCCTGTTACTTTAAATGCATTGGGATCTGCCGGCACCAGTGCAAGTTCCCCGCGCTGGCTGTATAGGAACAGCAGTCCATCTGCTGAGATCACTACACCGTTACCAATGAGGGTGGACTCATACATCTGCTTCCCGGTATGCCAGTCAAGGCATTTCCAGCTTCGCCCGTAGTCCCCTGACCCATAAATATATCCATCTATAAGGACTACACCCCCCATCCGGCTGTCAAGAGATTTTTCCGTCCATTTTGTCTTCACCTTGTTTCCCCTGCTATCGATCTCGAACATAAAACCACCCCGTCCGTAACCGCTGAAACAATATACTGCCCCGTCATGATAGATGGGAGTATTTGCGTGTACGGAATACTGGTTGGTGCAATTCTGTGACCATAAAAGCTTCCCGCTGGAAGCATCAACTGCCACTATGTTATTCGCAGTGTGTGTCACCAGTATCTTTGCCGCCGGCAACCTGGCCAGCAGTGGTGTACAGTAGGCGGAACGATTGCCTTTCCCCCTGCTTGACCATTGAGCATTGCCGGTAAAACGGTCCAGTGCCACCACATTGTCCTTTGATCCTCCGGGGGTACAGTAAACTGTAGTTTCATCCACTACAAGGGTTTCCGTAGCCCCCCAGGTAATGTTCCTTCCGTCAAAATCACGAAAAAGGTTGCGCGACCAATTAATCATCCCGTCCTGCACATTCATACAGACAACTTTCCCCTGGCCGCTGAAAATATAGAGTAAATCCCCAACAATAGTGGGAGATGAACGGGAACCCGGATAGCTTTCATGGAAATCCTCACCATAGGGGAATTTATCAAGGATCTTGCCATCCCTGCTTAACACAAAGACATACCCGGTTTTGTTAATCATCCCGGTAACGTAAATATTCCCGTTGGCAAAAACAGGTGAGGAATACCCCTGTCCCAATCCATCTACATGCCATACCATTTCGGGACCGTCTGCAGGCCATGTCCTCAATAAGCCCTGGTCAGGATAGACCCCGTTGCCCTCGGGCCCTCTCCACCTGGTGGCTTCCTGAGCCGAGGTGAGTGTGCTTATTGTGATAATTATTGCAATACAAACTTTTTTCATAACCATACTTTTTAAAATGAATCCCCTAAAATAAACGGAAAAATGGAATGAACAAATATGCAGCGTTTATCTGAATGTTTTTTTTAGTATATTGACCTAAATTAAATTTTGTGGATCATGAAAAGACCAACCCAACTATTGTGCCAATTATTCTGCAGTATACTATTCATCTTTCCGCTCAGTATCAATGCTGCGCAAACCAGTAAAGAGTATTTTCAGATCAGGATCTATCACTACGAGGATGCCTCGCAGGCGGGCAAAATTGAATCTTTCCTCGAGAATGCGTATTTGCCAGCTCTTCACAGGGCCGGCGTCAAGAAAGCAGGAGTTTTCAAACCAATAGATGATCCTGAAGCATCCGATAACAGGATCTTTGTTTTCATTCCATTTAAAACATTGGATCAATTCAGCCAGCTTGATGCCAAGCTGAAGCGGGACAAGGCATTTCAGAAAGACGGCAAGGCATACCTGGATGCACCCTTTGATGATCCTCCCTACGTGCGTCTGGAGACGATATTGCTGCATGCCTTCGATTACATGCCGGAGGCCCGCATACCTGACCTGGATTCTCCGCCCGAAGACAGGATTTATGAATTGCGGAGTTACGAGAGTTACACAGAGCATATCCTGGCAAATAAAATTCAAATGTTCAATGAAGGTGGGGAAGTAAGCCTTTTTGAAAAACTTGAATTCAATGCCGTATTTTATGCTGAGGTAATATCTGGCAGCCGCATGCCCAACCTGATGTATATGACCAGTTTTGCCGATATGAAATCAAGAGAGGAACACTGGGCAGCCTTCAGGGAACATCCTGACTGGAAAAGGATCAGCTCCATGGAGGAATACCAGGACAATGTCTCCAAGATCGACAGGATCATGCTGCATCATACAGCCTATTCTGATTTCTAACGTTTAGCACATGTACCGTTCGGGTTTTGAAAGCATTTACATATCAGACCGAGATAAAGATTACCAAAGGAACTAAGCTTTCGAATTGCCTCTATCCCCCACATGGCGTTTGATGCATTGTTGTGTCTATATTAGTTCCTCAGTCTGGATGAAAATTTCATGTGTCAAGTGGGCTTCGAACATTGAATTTATTTCTGTTGATTACATGTGTATATATCATAGTGGTTCGAACATCTTTATGACCGAGTAATTCCTGTACCGTGCGGATATCATAACCATCCTTAAGAAGATGCGTAGCAAATGAATGGCGAAAAGTATGACATGAGGCATTTTTATTTATCTCTGCCTTTCTGATTGCATTCTTCACTGCTTTTTGCAAAAAACTTACATGGCGGTAATGTTGTTTCAATTTTCCTGAACGATGGTCAAT
>JAZGGT010000155.1:0-4888 GCA_036480555.1 Bacteroidales bacterium
AAACTGGGACCCTGAGAACCACCATTCATCTCTCCACTTTACAAATCCCGTAAAGAAAATTGATTTCCCCGCTACGAAATCCTTCGGAAGATCCATCGATTTTGAGGTGACTCTCAGAACCTTCTCGGTGGCAATATGCTGAAACAGCAATTTATCACTCTCCTCTCCCATGAAAAGGTAATAGCCGGACTTTTTTTCACCTATCCCAAGAATCTCATTAAAAAGGGGATGATCCTTTCCCAGGATGTAAGCCAGCCACTCCTTCCCCTGCCTGGCAAGCAATGGGGTATACGTTGAGAGAACATATGAATCGATAGCATCATATATATACAATTCCCTTCTTTCCTCCGACAGCCCATTTTCGCTTTGATTCGTACTAATCTTTTTGATCATCTCATCAAGCTCATCCCCCTGAAAATGCAACAGCCAGGAATCAAGCATGATCCACTTCATCTTTTCTTTCAGCACAAATAAATCCCCTTCCCCGGGCCTGGCTGTATATAACTGCTTCAGTCTGAGGTTCTCAGGTGCCAGTTCATACTCCCGTTCCAGGATATCAAAAATCTTGTCCGAAAGGTCTGACCATTCAAGGGCCACAGGATTGATAATGGTTTTATCATAAAGCGTCATGCTGATAAAGTACCAAATCAGGAAGTAAATATCCTCAATATTGATCTCATCCGGGAAATACTTATCAGGATCAGGATTAAAGAAAGGCAGGTATGTACCATAAAGTTCCCTGGCCTGAACCGTAAATGCCTGCCATAATCCGGGCCCCGAGATCACATCCTCGAAATAGCAGATGATAAAACATGCCAGATTCTTTAGCTCTTCCCGGGAGAGCAGGCCTTCAGACTCCAGGAAAGTATTATCATCCAGGATCCTGTGTGTTTCTTTGCACAGCCTCAGGTAATAGAAATCGTCCGGTGCCGGAGTTTTGTAAGGATGGAACAACAGCCACCGGTCCATGTATACGGGTTCCTTCTTTCTTGCCATTTCACAAAGCTATAATTCTGGCTCTGCAAAGCGTCTCATTCCCCGTAATAACTGATTTACAGCATCTTTATCGAAATACTCAGGATCAAACTCATCCCCCAGCCATTCAATATAACTCTCATATTCTTCATGTTCAGGTTGTTTTAGGATTTCAAGCATTTCAGCATAACCCCATACACCGCCACAGTCTTCCGGAGGACAATTAATTTTTCCATTCAGGCATACCGGGAGTTGAGTTTCACCGGTTTGAGGCACAACCTTTTCCAGTGTAATCTGATGCCCCCAGCTATCTCCAAAATCATATTCGTATATGAGGGTATCCTTCTCCCTTGTCAACAGGTCAGAGACCCTTAAGTCAGTATAATCCTCTGCATCCATTTCGTCCCACATCTCTTCCTGGGGTTCGGAATAGAATATCCCGTGTTGAATAAACTGATGTAAATGAGAATTTGTCCATCCCATTACAGCCTGGATAACATAGTGGAAATCCGCCATTGATGTATCTGAAGGAATAAGAACTCTTCTCCAGATTTTCGGTTTGGACCCTTTTAAAGCAATCTGGATCTGATAAACAGTTTTCGTCATGATTGAAATTTGTTTTATGTTTAACTAATCTGTGGCTCTACTACCTGTAATTTGACATCCAGTAAGAGTAGTCCTCAAATAATTGGTGATTCTCATCTTTTCGGTCTACTGTTTTCAGGTCCCATAGCGGCAAAACAAAGACCTTCTTGTCACCGATTCTTTTTACTTTCACCAGGATGCCCTGTAAATCATCTATTATGTCTTCCAGCCTGACCAATTTAAAGTGATCGGTATATGAAGCCCTCTTCTTTTTAAGTCTTTCATATTCCTCTTGATCAAAAACACCAAACAAATAAGGTTCTTCCCAGGAGAAGTCTTCAGTGCCGGTTAATAAACACGGATATTTTATGTGTTCTGAAAGATAGACGAAAAACTTATCCTGATTTTCTTCTATTACTGACAGATCTTTGCTATCAAGTATTTTAGCTATATTTTTGCTCTGTTCGTCAGAACTGGTGTATTCAAACTGTTCATTCAGGGCCTCTATTTTCTCTTCAATACTGGTTTCTATGAGTTCCACCGGCATCTGGTTCAAGGTTATACTATCCCATGCTATCTCTATGAATTTTCCTTCATCTGTATCAATATGAGTAACCCGGCCTTGCCAGCCCCTCATATCATTTTCATAATCAGGATCTTTTGCCCCGGGCTTTACCCTTACACTGTCACCTATTTTAATTTCCATTTTCATCAGATGAGAAGAACTCGTAATTAAACACTGATCCTCAAAAATAGGTAGATATGAACGATTAAAACAAAGCTTTCCCCAGAAATTTAATCTGCCATGGAAGGTAAACTGAAGAATCGATTGGTATCAATATTAAACTTATCGCAGTCTTAATTAATATCTGGCTAAAACCTTGACATTTAGTTTATTCTATTATTGCTTTGCGATATTCGATTCGCAGAGCTTGATTTAATTTCAAGTTCCCTGGCAAAGGGAGCGATATCCTGCTTTATGCGGTTCATGATCTCGCGGTCTTCTTTGATATCAATTGTCTTCATCTCTCTGTTTTCCATTACAATCTTTCCATCGATTATGGTTGTGGAAACATTTGAGGGCTCGGCCTGAAAGACCACGGCTGCATAATAATCATAACAGGGAACCATATTTGGAGATTTTGTTTCAATTATGATTATATCCGCAAGCTTGCCACTCTCTATGGATCCTATTTTATCATCCATGTATAATGACCTGGCTCCGCCTATTGTTGCCATTTCAACGATTTCTGCAGGCCTCATCAGTATATTGTTTTTATATTTGACTCTCTGCATCAGTGCCACTGCCCGCATGGTTGCAAAAAAGTTCAGAGAGTTATTGCTCATCGGACCATCCGTAGCTAACCCCAGTCTCACGCCAGCCTTCATCATATGGTGAACCCTTGCGATCCCATGTCCGCTTTTTGCATTTGAAATCGGACTATGTGCCACACCGCATTGAACACGCTTCAGTATCTCAATATCCTTATCGTCCAAATGAATAGCATGAGCTATATGCACATTCTTTCTCAGGAAGCCTATATCGTCCAGGTAAAAAACTGAAGATTTCCCTTTATATTTTCCATGCAGCTGCATGGACTCTTCTGACCTCTCGGAGACATGAATCAAGACAGGCACCTGATATTCTTCAGAAACGGAAATGGTTTCCAATAATTTCTCTTTTGAGACGCTATATGGAGCATGCGGGGCTAAAGCCGGTGTGACCAAAGGATCTTCTCTGTATTCCCTGATAAAATCAACAGCGTATTCCAGGCCGCCATAGGGATCAGGTGCATCTACAACAGGATATTTTATTATCGTTTGCCCCAGAACAGCCCGAACCCCAACTTTCCTGGTTGCTTTGGCCATCTCGTCCATATGGTAGTACATGTCTGCATAAGTAGTGATCCCGCCCATTGCGTATTCGATGGCACCATGGATCGTTGCATTGTATATCAATTCACGACTAAGCTTGTTCTTTTCCAGGGGAAGGAAATAATTAAACAGCCTGTCTTTGACACCATTTTCCGCAAGGCCTCTGAAGGCAACCATAGGAAGATGGCTATGGGTGTTGATCAGGCCAGGCATAATAATGCCACCATCTGCATCTATCACTTTGAACCCGGGGTAGTGCCTGATGGTGTCTTCAGCCCCTACATCTATGATCCTGGCCCCCTTAATAACCACAGCCCCGTTTACAATAACATCGCGGGTCCTGTTCATTGTCAAAACAACGCCATTTCTTATTACAATACCGTCCATATCTGCTGAGTTCTTGCAGCCCGGAAGAAGGACCATTGCTAAAATGAGTAGTAGTAAATCATTCCGGTATGTTTATATGTCTTCAAACATAGTATAAAAAAATAGTTATACATATTCTTTCTCTTCAATCCATATTGAGTTAACTTCAGATTTTACAGGTTGATTATAAGTTCAATTTAAAACAATCAGTCATGAAAAAGATCATTTTCATTTTAGCCGTAATTATTTCTTCTTCCCTGGTTTTATTTACTCAAAATGGAAATACAAGGATATTTACCATTTTCACCTATGCAGGTTGTGGTTGTACAGGGTCGGGAGGTCCGCCTGAAGTTTTTACAACTCATGAAAAGGTCCTGGATAAACTTCATCAGGCATGCAAACAAGTAGATTTCCTTCAATTTGAAGGTACAATTACAGATGCATACAATGAAGTGGAAAGTCACAAAGACGGTTACGATGGAGTGCTGATCATCGGAAGAATAGATGGAGACTACAGGTTGGCTTTCACCGGATTACCTACAATAGTTGTATATAATCTTTGGGAGTTTCAGAGTGGGCATCACTATCACATATTTGCTACAGGGAAAGTCAAAGATGATGAAAAGAATATTCTTGAAGGAGGTACCAACTACAAACATGTAAAGATCTTAACCGCCCAATTGGACCGAAGACATCTTTGTGCTTCATCTGTGAGAGAAAAGATGTTCATGGATCTGGTATATAAGATCAAACTGGTTCAGGTCATCAAAGAACTTAAGGAAACCAGAATACTAATGGTGAAAAGTGCAAAAGATGAAATCATTGCAAGTGTAAATTACAAGTTCGGGGATTTCAATCAATCCTACCCCCGGGATCATAATGAGCGCTACATTCATGCCATTAAAGAAGTAACAGGTGCAGAGATTGTTCAGGTTGAAGCCGGGGAATTCTACGATACCTATAAAAAAATCAATATCAGGGATGCAGAAGCAACTGCAGAACAATGGACAAATGGTGCACGAAGGGTAGAAGCGTCAAGATCGAGATAACAAAAACAGCCAGGGGATACCTTGCGCTGGATGCATTA
>JAZGGT010000156.1:0-3157 GCA_036480555.1 Bacteroidales bacterium
TCTACATCCTTTATGAAAATCCTTTTTGTTTTCACAGAGGATACCTTGAAATATCCCAGTACAGCCTGATCCGGGTTTGTCTGGTTTTCAAGATTGCTCTGTACGGTCAAAGGCTGAGTATCATACAAGCCTCCCTGCTCCAGATTATTCATCCGTAACTGATCCCAGAAAATATATGCCTGCTCACTAATGGCGTATTGCTTGACCAGTATGCTGTACATGTATAGTAACCGTTGTGTGGTATTATCAACGAAGTGTAGAGGATATTGCTTGTAGGCATTGTCCTGCAACTCGGCAGTATTCAGAATAAAAATATCCTTGATCAGTTCAGTTCTCCAGCATATGTTATGGGACCAATCCATGGGTATGACTTGGTGCAGGGTACCGTCGAAATACCATTCAAGTGGTAGGGCTGTATGATATTCCCATGTCTCTTCCACATCAAACTTGTAATAGACATTCCCGGAGCCCTGGGCATCCAGGTTTAAATATAACTGGATGCCTTCGATAAATACCTCGGGATCATTTGTTGGTATGTTTTCCCTGATATAATACACCGAATCGATGTCGGGACAGGCAAGTAATTCTTCAAAATCAGATACCAGTTTTGCACCTGCAGCTGTTTCTATCTCAAGCCGGTATTCATCCCCGATACTCAAATTTTCCAAGGGAATCCTGACCTTGTATTTACCATCCTCAAACTCTGTCCCGCTAAAAGATTTGCCATTGCTGTCCACTATTCTTACAAAGCAATCGTTTAAAGGTATACGTTGTGGGTCCCGAATGGACGATACCAGGGAAACGGATATGATTTGATCCTCTTGTTCCGTCGTTAATTCTCCAAAGACTACATATTTGCTTGAATCACCAGCTTCAATTTCAGGCACAAATTCTTCAATACATGATGGCAGCATCCATGCAATGCAGAACAGAGTGATGATATTTTTAAGACTTCTCATTGCTATTCAGGCCAAAAACCGGGTCTTTCCGTCGTTCCTCCCAGTATGGATATTTCACAAAAAATGCAGTCTGGGGAGACTTCACCGCCACTTAGATATATTGGATAGAACCTAGGGTCATAATACCGCAATGCTTGGGCCAGCGGCCAGATACCGCACTCGGGATAAAAATTAAATTCAAGATCCGGCACATCTTTCACAAAAATCCTTTTTGTTTTTACACAAGATACCTGAAAATATCCGAGCACCTCCTGTTCAGGATTTGTAAGGTTTACCAGATTGCCCTTTGCGGGTAATGGCTGTGTTTCATACATGCCTCCCTGATCAATGTTGTTTTTCCGCATCTGGTCCCAATAGACATAACCGGGTTCATCGATGGCATATTGTTTGACCAGTATGCTGTATAGATGTTTCAGGCGCTGGGTAGTATTATCCACAAAGTGCAGTGAAAATCGTTTGTAGGCATTTTCCTGCAACTCGGCTGTATTCAGGATGAAAATATCCTTGATCTGATTGGTTGCCCAGCATACCATATGGGAAGAATCAGGAGGGTCGATATAATGCAGGACCCCGTCGTAATAACTTTCAAGAGGCAGCTCACTATGATACTCGAATGTTTCGATGACATCAAACTTGTAAAACACATTCTCTGCATCCGGGGCATCCAGGTTTAAATAGAACTGAGCACCTTCGATAAAAAACTCGGGGTCATTTGTGGGTATACTCTCCCGTATGTAGTACACAGAATCGATATCTGGACTGTCTAGCAATTCTTCATATTCAGAAACCAGGTTTGTGCCTGCCGGTGTAATTATCTCTAGCCGGTATGCCATCCCAGGTATCAGGTTTTCCGGATAGATCCTGACATTATACTTACCCTCCCCAATTTCTTTCCCATCGAACGAATTTCCAATCGAATCCAGTATTCTCACATTACAATCATATAAGGGTATAAATTGGGGGTCCTGAATGGAAGATGCCAGTGCCACAGATATCATATGGGTCTCCCGTTCTGTGGTTAGCTCCCCGTATACAACATATTTATTCGATTCAATATACTCGATCTTAGGTATGTACTCTTCAATGCATGCATACAGTGACATGAAAAAAACCAGTAGACAATATGTTGTTAATCTAATCTGTAGCAAAATTCCCAATTTTAAAAAGCCACGATATGGTAAATAACTGGGTCCCTATAATGGAATATTGATAGCTGTTAAGCTTTCCGTTTTCTGATGTAAAATACACCGAATATGCGTTGTTTCTTCCGGTCAGGTTATATACAGTGAACTGCCAGGAGCTATGAAGAAGTTTATTCTTTCTCAGATTGCCCTCTATGTTTAATGAGAGGTCCAGCCTGAAATAATCCGGAATTCGGTATTTATTCCTGCTTGAATAATCAACGTAGGGCTGATCTCCGATAAAATACACTGAAACAGGGTAAGTGACAGGTCTACCGGTCTGATAGTTTAAGGTCGATGATACGGTGACCCTTTTACTGAAATGGTAATTGAAAATGGTATTCAAAGAATTTGGAATATCATAGTTGGATGGATATGTATTACCATTATTTATTTTATTCCAGACATCATCTCCATCTACCCTTATTAAAGAACGGGAATAGGTATATGCTATCCATCCATCCATTTTCTTGCCGTTCAGTTTTACAAAAAACTCTACACCATAGGAAGTTTGTTCACCCTGCAGGACTTCAGTCTCAACAAGCGGGTTTGATAAGAAATTTGCCCCGTCCTTGAATTCTGGGAAATTTTTTGCCCTTTTATAAAAAGCTTCAATCGAACTTTCAAGTTTATGACCGAAAAATGTTCTGAATACGCCCACCGAAAATTGGCTGCCCCTGGAAGGTTTCAAATGGTAGTCCGACAGTTTCCATTGAGTATTTGGAGCTAAGGCAATGGTATTGCTCAACATAAACAGATGCTGATTCATCTGGTTAAAGGAAAGTTTTACCGAACCATTGGGATCAGTAGACATATTTAATGCAATCCTGAATTCGGGTGATGAATACCATTTAATTACTTCACCAGATTTAAAATCCAGGGTATCATTAATCAGCCTTACATCCCTGTGGTTCTCATCCTGGTACAGGTAGACTCTCCTGGGTCCCAGATAAGAATACAGAGAGAACCTGAAACCGGCGGAAAGATTCAGCCAGGGTAAAATATCATATATATCAG
>JAZGGT010000157.1:0-4232 GCA_036480555.1 Bacteroidales bacterium
ATGAGGATATTCAGCGGGATGGTTGCAATTTCGGATATAATATCGGGCTGGTCATGGAAAAGTATTTTACGGATGATTATGCCATATCCACCGGAATCAGCATCCTGAATACCGGAGGGAACCTGCTCTATCTTGATTCAATGGATTTTGATTTCGGTTCAGGAATGGATACCCTTTCGGGAGGAACAACTGTAACATATAATCTACAGTATATTACCATCCCTTTCAGCCTTAAACTTAATTCTACAGAGATTGATTATACAACGATGTTTGCACACATTGGTATTAACAACCATATCAATATCCGGGCCACAGCCGATATACCTTCCCAGAATATCAACGGGGAAGATATCAAAAATGAGATCAATATGTTTGTGATGTCCTATTTTATCGGGGGAGGGGTAGAATTCTCCTTTGGGGGGAATTTTGCGATCCTGGGGGGTATCTACCTGACAGGTGCGATCTGGGATGTAACCACGAATACGGATTATCGGGCTTATTTTAATATGGTATCACTGCGCCTCGGTGTAAAAATCTGATCATTATGAAAGTTGTCCTAGCACAGTTAAACTACCACATTGGTAACTTCGCCGAAAACATTAGCAAGATAGCCTATGAGGTAAAAAAAGCCGAGAGCCTGAATGCAGACCTGATTGTTTTCTCGGAATTGGCAGTAACCGGGTATCCTCCACAGGACCTGCTGGAGTACGGCAGTTTTATTGAAGAGAGCACAAAAGCCATTAAACAGCTTGCATCCATCAGTAACCATGTTGGTATCCTGATCGGAGCCCCTACCCTAAATCCCAATCCCACTGGTAAAAAACTATTCAACTCTGTCTATTTTCTGTATGATGGTCAGATTGAGCAGGTGTTTCACAAAACCCTCCTTCCAACATACGATATCTTTGACGAATACAGGTATTTCGAACCAAACAGGGAATTTCAGCTGCTCCATTTTAAAGACAGAAAAATTGCGGTAACTATCTGTGAAGATATGTGGTTTGACCAGCCAGCGGAAAATGCCTTTTCAAACAAGCGGCTGTATACAGAGAATCCGCTCGAAAAACTGGCCGGATTGAAACCGGATCTGATCATCAACCTGGCCGCATCCCCGTTCTCCTATCTGCGGCAGCAGGTAAAGACTGAGATATTCACCAACAATGCTCATAAATTCAAGATCCCCATAATCTATGTCAACCAGGTGGGCGCACAGACAGAGCTGATTTTTGAAGGCGGTTCCCTGGTTGTGGACAGGCATGGGAAGATCGTCAACTCGCTCAATATGTTCAGTGAGGACAGCCAACTGATCGACCTTGATGACCTTGTAGGAGACAGGTTGCCGGAATTACGTCATAAGCAATGGGAAAGGCCTGAACTGATCTATCATGCCCTTATACTTGGGATCAGGGATTATTTTAACAAGATGGAATTCCAGAAAGCAACCCTGGGATTATCAGGCGGTATTGATTCGGCTGTCACCCTTGTACTGGCAGTCGAAGCCCTGGGCGCAGAAAACCTCATAGTGCTCCTGATGCCCTCGAAATATTCATCCGATCACTCCCTGAAAGATGCCAAACAGCTGGCCGGAAACCTGGGCGTCTCCTATCAGGTTATTCCCATACAGGAGACATTCGATTCTTACCTGAGTGACCTTAAACCACTGTTTGCGGACCTGCCTGAAGACATTGCGGAGGAGAACCTTCAGTCCAGGATCAGGGGAACAATGCTCATGGCACTCTCCAATAAATTCGGCCATATCCTGCTGAATACCAGCAATAAGAGTGAAGCAGCAGTTGGTTATGGGACTTTATACGGAGACATGGCCGGCGGTCTTTCAGTCCTCGGTGACGTCTATAAAACTGATGTTTACAGACTGGCCGGGTTCATCAACCGGCAGCATGAGATCATCCCGGAAAATATCCTCACCAAACCTCCATCAGCAGAGTTAAAGCCTGATCAGAAAGATACCGACAGCCTCCCGGCATATGATGTTCTTGATCAGATACTGTTTGCTTACATAGAACAGCAGAAAGCCCTGCCCGATATCATTGGTGAAGGGATGGACAATAAACTGGCAGAACGTATTATCAGTCTGGTCAACCAGAATGAATACAAGCGATACCAGACCCCTCCTATCCTGAGGATCTCTTCCAAGGCATTTGGTGTCGGACGACGAATGCCTCTTGTAGCGAAATATTGATACGCTTTGTATTTTTTTTGTTACATTTGTATGTTTTACAGCACATTGCTTATACCTAAATTAATTTCCAGAAATGACCTGTGAGGAGTGTATTGACAATAAGATGTCAGTCTTCAGTGTTCTGTCCCCTGAAGAAAAGGATTTACTGAGAAAGAACAATTCCAGCCATCATTACAAGAAGGGGGAGATCATCTTCAAAGAAGGGGACAAGCCGACAGGTTTGCTCTGGATCGCTGAAGGAAAGGTCAAGATTTTCAAAGAAGGAGTCGGCGGACGTGAACAAATTGTAAGGATGGCCAAACCGGTCGGTTTTATCGGTTACAGGGCCCTGTTTGCCGAGGAACATCATTCTGCAACAGCCGTTGCCATTGAAGATTCAGATATTTGTACGATTGAAAAGGAGACCATCTATAAGCTTCTCCGATCCAATGCCGAACTATGCCTGAGTATTATCAAGGCATTTGCGACAGAACTGGGATTTTCTAACAACCGGACAGTCACCCTTACCCAGAAACATATCAGGGGAAGACTTGCCGAATCCCTGATCTTCCTGAAAGACACCTATGGCTTTGAAGATGATAACAGTACAATCAAGATCTACCTCTCCAGGGAAGACATCGCCAATCTTTCCAATATGACCACTTCCAACGCCATCCGCACCCTGTCCACCTTTGCCAGCGAAGATGTCATTGGTATCGATGGCCGCAAAATAAGAATCCAGGATCTGCAGAAACTTGAACGGATTAGCGAACTGGGTTAACCCGGAATGAAAAGGATCCTGTACTACCTGGTCTATTCGATTCTCTGGCTGATCACCCTCCTGCCTTTACCTGTTCTGTACCTTTTTTCTGATTTTGTTTACCTGATCCTGTATTACCTGGTCGGCTACCGGAAACAAACAGTTTATCAGAACCTTAGGAATTCATTGCCCTATAAGTCTCCCAAAGAGATCAGACATATTGCCAGGAAATTTTACCGCCAGTTATGTGATTATTTTATCGAATCAATCTACCGTATCCATATGGGTGAAAAGGAGAATGCCAGGCGATTACACTATATAAACCCGGAACTGCTCCAGGACTATTATAACCGGGGAAAGAGTATCGTCCTTTTATTGAGTCATTACGGCAACTGGGAATGGCCCACCCGCATATCAAAACTATCATACCACGACATTCTGGCTATTTATAAACCGCTGCAAAATAAATATTTTGACAGACTTTTTCTTCAGTTAAGGGGACAGTTCGGTGCCATTGGCATTCCCATGGATTCAACCCTGAGAACATTGGTTACCTATCAGCGGAACAATCAGCCTGTGGTACTTTATACCATTGCGGACCAGCGGCCACAGTGGACCAGCATACAGCATTGGACCACCTTTCTGAACCAGGATACGCCAGTGATAACCGGACCGGAAAAGATTGCTAGAAGGTCTAATATACCGGTTTACTTTCTGAACTTACAAAAGATAAAAAGGGGATTTTACAGCGCGGAATTTATGCTAATTTGTGAAAATCCCAAAGATGTTCCGGAATTCGATATCACAAGGAAATACCTTGCCATGCTCGAACGGAGCATACTGCAGCGGCCCGAGATATGGCTCTGGTCCCATAAACGCTGGAAATATTTCAGGCATGAAGCGCAGAACCCGGTGTATATCGGAGATTTATCCAAATACTGATCATGGAAAAAGAAACCATCGCCCTGATTGAGCTGGGAGGTTCCCATGATGAATGCCTGTATTCCCAGGTGTTGTTCCTGAAAAAATATGGTCTCCGGATTCATGTTATCCTGTTTGAAGACCACCTTCGTCACATTGATGCATATCCGGAAGTTGATATGTGGCAGAGCTATAAAAAACCAGGAGGTTGGTTGGCAGAGTGGATACTTGCCTTCCGCCTGCTCACATACCTGAAGCGCCAGGGGATAAGCAAGGCAGTCCTGAATACTGCAGAAGGCAACCTCATCAGGAAACTCAGCCTGGCAGCCGGCAGTCATACGGCATTCATAGGGATCATACACCTGTCCTCCA
>JAZGGT010000158.1:0-2223 GCA_036480555.1 Bacteroidales bacterium
GATAGATTACAGGGCAGCCCGGAGACTGGGTATCATTGTTTGCGGCACTCACCTGGCACCGGATATACCATCTGCCGAGCTGGCGCTGTCCATGATACTGAGCCTGACGAGAAACCTGAATCAACTCGACAGCATGGTCAGAAAGAACAAATGGGAAAGAAAGGTAACAGGCCTGCTTAAGGGTAAGATGGTAGGGGTTATAGGTTGCGGGATACTGGGTACCAGGGTCAGCAGCCTGCTGGCTGCATTTGATTGTAACCTGATGGGATTTGACCCTGATGTAAAAATGCATGCGTATTGCGAAATGGTCAGCTTTGATTTCCTGCTCCGGAATGCTGATATCATCACGCTGCATATGCCAATGAGAGAGGAACATTATCATCTTATCAATGCCGATGCCATTGCCAAAATGAAATCAGGCGTGGTCATTATTAATACCTCACGTTCGGGACTGATAGATGAAAAGGCATTGCTTGCTGCACTGGATAACAAAAAACTGGGTGGGGTGGCCCTGGATGTCTTTGAGGAAGAACCTTATCAGGGTCCCCTGATCAATTACCCCGAAAACACCATCCTGACACCCCATGTCGGGTCCTTCGCCGGAACTTACCGCTTCGATATTGAAAAGGAGGCCATGGAGAATCTTCTGAAAGGATTAAAAAAACAGGGGATTACAGTCTAAGACCCGATTCTTTCTCAAGCCGGCTGAGGATGGTGAGGGCTTCCTGCCTGCTGGATCCGCAAACCAGTTTTTCCGCCAGGAAATCAATACATACCTTAGGTCTTTGTGCGTAGATACCACAGCTATAATCTTCCCGCAGATGGATGCACTTTACCCCGGCCGTTTTGCCATCAGGCATGCCTGGAATGGGAGATGAAATGGACGGAGCGATGCAGCAGGCCCCGCAGTCTTTACGGCAATCCATGATGATTGGGTTATTGGGTTATTGGTCTGTGAATTTAGTATTTTGTATGTAAAAATCACCAGTTGGACTTAATTGATTATATTGTTCTTAGTTAATGGATGATTTTTTCAAATACCTGACACCGGGTCAGGAGGATATTGAATGGGGCTTATACCTGCTTTGTGCCGGGAAAGCCCATATATCGGTCAATACTGTCTACCCTCCCTCTGCACACCCCTCCGGCTACTATTTTACCTGGGAACATGGCAGGGTCCTGCATGAGTACCAGATCAACTATATTACCGAAGGCGATGGCATCTATGAGAATGACTCAGGCCGGTATAAGATCAAGCCTGGTTCATTGATGATAACGAAGCCCGGGGACTGGCACAGATACCGGCCTGAAAAGAAAACCGGCTGGGTGGAGCATTACGTCGGGTTCCGCGGAAATATCGCCAACCAGATCTTCAAGCAATCCTGGTTTGCTTCGGGGAAGGCTGTTATAGACATCGGGAACCGGGAGGAATTCATCGACACATATTACAAGATATTTGAATATATCCTGGAAGAAAAGCCTGGTTTTCAGCAGGTTGCTGCCGGGATGATCATGAAGCTCTTCGGATACATGATCTCCCTGGATAAACAAAAAGATTTCTCCGGCAAGCGAGTGGAACAGATTATCCAGAACGCATGTTTCATCATCCGTGAGAATGTAGACAGGGAAATGGACTTCAAATGTTTTGCCGAGAAGAACAATATTGGTTATTCTTACTTCAGGAAGATGTTTAAGAAATATACAGGCGTACCCCCTGTGCAGTATCACCTGGACCTGAAAATACTGCGGGCCAAGGAAATGTTATTGTCCACGGATAAGATCATCAAGGAAATAAGCTATGAGCTTGGTTTCCAGTCTATTTACTATTTCAGCCGTATTTTCAAGAAAAAACTGGGAGTCTCCCCGTCCGAAATCCGGAAAACGGTCAAAGAATCTCCCAATAATAAATAGTAAGGTTTTCACCGGGTGGATTTTTTATCTATTTAGCCGTAAAACCATTTCACTTTAGGGAATGGATATAAGGCGAATTTTTTGTACATTGCATAAGTATTCGATAACAAAGAATACAACAACCGCCGGGCAGGCGGAGCTGGTCTGTGGATCGAATCGCATAAGCGGTCGGAAGCAGAAACCCGCAGGAAACCGCGAGGAAGTACTGACCGATATTTTGTATTGGAATCCATTTCATTTATGGAATGGAGGATGTCAATGTTTATAAAACTCCTGAAGCGTATACAAGGCCTGGTTCTTTTCCCCGTCATT
>JAZGGT010000159.1:0-7536 GCA_036480555.1 Bacteroidales bacterium
CACCAGGAGGGACTCAAAGTGCAGCAGGAACCGCTAATCTTCCGCTTTTTCAGGAATACCTCAAATTTCTACTCGATTAAGATGAACCCGGATAATATACAGGGAGTCCTGTCTCTGGTGGAAGAACAGTGGAGAACCTTTTTTCCGCTAAATCCTTTCGAGTATTTCTTCCTGGAAAATTATTATAATGAACAATACCGGAATGAGACCCGGTTTGGCAGGGTATTCAGCCTGTTCGCCCTGCTAGCCATCATAATAGCCTGCCTGGGATTATATGGTCTTTCTTCCTATACTACACTGCAACGTACACGTGAAATAGGTATCCGGAAAGTCATGGGCTCCTCCTCAGGGAATGCCGTCCTGCTGCTGGTACGCTATTTCCTGATCCAGGTGTTGATCGCCGTACCCATTGGTTTGGGGGCAGGATATTACATCATGTCCGGCTGGATACAGAACTTTGCCTTCCGGATCAACATAGGATGGTGGTTTTTCGCGGGACCAGTCCTGCTGGTTGTCCTGATAGCCATCCTGACCGTAAGTTCACAGGTGATCAAAGCGGCCAATGTAAACCCGGCCGAGTCGTTGAGGCATGAATAATAAGCTATTAAAGTTTCGCAAAAGTTATAAATGCAACTATGAGATACAATCTATTCATTTACGTTATTGCCTTATTTTTAGTAGCAAGCAGCTGTAAAAAAGCATATCCTCCTGCCAGTCTTAACAAGATTCGTTTGTCGTGGAATGATGATCCTTCAACTACTTTGACAATAGGGTGGGATCAGTTTGACGGGGAAAACCCTGTAGTTTTTTATGATACAAGAGATAAGGGGCAAAACTGGAAAAGATATCAACTTTCACAGGAGCCAACAAGGGAAGTCAGCCACCTGGGCATGAATACACGTTTTTGCGAGTTAAGCGAATTGCTCCCGAATACCGCTTATTATTTTGTTATAAAAGACAGTAAGGGTGTTAGTGAACGGTTCTGGTTTAAGACTGCCCCGGATACCCCCACTTCCTTTACATGTATTATGGGTGGTGATACTAAACCTGACGGCGAAGCATATATCGCGGGCCGTTTTACAAATGAAATGATTTCACGCCTCCGTCCGCTGTTTATCATTTTTTGTGGAGATTTCACAAAGGATGGAGTTCCCGCCGAGCACTGGGAGCAATGGCTTACTGATTGGTTTGAAAAAACCCGTACAGAGAATGGTAGGCTTTTTCCTGTTGTTCCCGTAATGGGCAATCATGAGAGGCAGGACCTGGAAGTACTGAATAAAGTCTTTAATGCCCCATATCAGTTTGAAAACCCTGAAAACATTTATTATTCACTTTCTGTAGGAGGGGACTTTTTTCATATGATATTACTGAATTCTGAAATCGAAACGGGAAGTGAACAAAGGCAATGGCTGGAAGAAGACCTGGAAAAGAACAAAGATTTCACATTTAAGCTTGCAGCCTACCACAAACCCTTCCGCCCTCATACACAGAGAAAAGGAGAAAAAATTTACCAATACCAACAATGGGCTTACCTGTTCTATGAATATGGACTGAATATTTCTTTGGATGCTGATTCTCATATGTCCAAGATCACCTACCCTGTAAGGCCCGATTCAATTAATGGTGTTGAGGGTTTTGTAAGAGATGATATAACCGGGACCATGTACATTGGAGAAGGAAGCTGGGGGGCTACACCACGGGCTGCCGATGATAATAAACCATGGACTTTACGCAGCGGGTCATTTAACCAGGTTAAATGGTTGCAGATTTTTCCAGAAACTGAGACTGGACAGGCCCGCATTGATATCCGAACGGTCATTACCTCCACACGCGACAGCCTTGACAAGGCGGTATCCCATGTTAATGGGGTATCAACACTGTCAGATCAGGATGTTTTTGCTATTCCTGATGGGATAGATCTGTATTCCACTGAACCTTACGGTAATGTGATTACATATCCTTTTACGGATATTAAATAAGGCCGTGGCGGTGATGTTTACCATGTTACCAAACTATCTGATGATCGTGTCAACGCTACCTTATAAATCCATTTCAATGCAGAGATCTATAAAATACACAGGAATAAGACCCATAAAGGTGGGTTTGATAAAGACAATTTTAACTGTCATTGTGGTCTTCACGATTGCCTGTTCACAAACAGCACCAGAGAATAAAGATGACAGCAAACCTGTGATAAATGACAATTTTCCCAGGCTAATTATTACCAGGCAAAACATCAATGAGATTGTCAAAGAAGCTGAAACCACTCATAAACACCTGTATGAGTTAACGATCCGGTTAGCAGATGCTTTTATTGAGGAAGAGCCACCCCAGGCTCAAAATGCGCATAATAAGTACAGAAGAATAGGTGAGTCCCTGCCATCGTTGGGATTAGCCTATCAGCTGACCAAAGATGATAAATACCTTAGAGGAGCAGAAAAATGGATCAGGGCACTATTAGCTGTGGAAACCTGGGAAGGAAGTTCAAATCTTGGCCGGTCTTCGTGGATAACCGGGATTGCACAAATCTATGATTGGCTATATCATCATATGGACGATGATTTGAAGAAAAGAATTATAAGACGACTAACAAAAGAGGCAGAAATAGTAAAAAATACCGCTGCCAGCCATAGAGCCTTAAGCAATCATTTACTTATTGAAACTTCGGCAATAGGTACTGTTGGATTAATTCTGGAAGAGGATGATCCTAACCGGGAGAGATTTTTAATGCAGGCAAATGAGTGGACTGAATACATAATCCATAACGCTCCCTTGGATGGATCCTGGGGAGAGGGTGTGCAGTACTGGCAATATGGTTTGAGCTATTTCCTGAGATACCTTGAAGGTGCTCAAACCTCAGGTTATCATGATTATTTTAAAGACTATCATTGGCTCAGAAAGACCGGCAAATTCCCCATACATTTTTCCGTTCCCGATAAACTGACCAGGGTAATTAATTTCAGTGACTGTGGAACAGACAGGTATTTACCGGCCTTTTTACTCTATCTGCCAGCTGGTAAATACATGGATGGTGTTGTACAGGATTTTGCCCTGAAAATCCAGGATGATAAACCCCACAAATTGTCATGGTTTGATTTTTTAACGTATGATGCTTCAGTAGACCCGATCGATTATAAATCCGCAGAAGACAAATTTCATCATTTTGAGGATCATGGGTTTGTAACTATGCGCAGTAGTTGGGAAGAGGATGCCACATTGGTAGGGTTTCGTTGCGGACCCGGACCGGGACATGCAAATCAGGCAAAACCCGAGAGAGTTTCAAACAAGGGATACGGACCCGGACATCAACATCCGAATATCAATCATTTTGTAATCTATGCAAATGGCACCTGGCTTGCCATCGATCCCGGCTATACTAAAATAAAAGAAACACGAAATCACAACACCATTTTAGTAAATGGCAAGGGACAGGCAGGTGCGGGATATAAATGGCTGGACTATATGGCATTCCAAAACCGTGAACCGGCCCCAAAAATAACGCTTGCCGAAACAACGGGGAAATATGACTATATTATAGGGAATGCAGGTAATATCTATGTAAACGAAGCGGGTCTTGAGTATTTTGAACGGCAATTAATGTTTATTAAACCGAACGTGATTATTATTGCGGATAGACTAAAAGGTAAAGCAAGCTCCTCCTTCGAATGGTTATTGCAGGCCAATGAAATTGCTAATATTGAAAAGATGTCTTCCGGTTATGAGGTAGGAAAAGAAAAGGCATCATTATCTTTGTTTCCGTTGCTTCCTTCGGGGGTTTTCTCAGAAGTAACTGAACGTATGGTGGAAGCAAATGATGTTCACGGTTCACCGGATTATGATCAGGACGAAGCACTGCTAAGGACGATTAAATTGAAGACTAGCGGTATTGAAACCACATTTCTGGTAGTACTTACAGTCAATAAACCGGGAGATACAAGACCAGTTGTATCGATTAATGATGGACTGATACGCATAGTAAAAGATGGGGAAGAAATTTTAGTAAAACATCATCCCGAGAGGGAATTATCTGTAAAAATATTGGATTTTTAGTTTCAAGATCAATCAGTATCTAGATCGGTTATTTGGTTGCTTGAATTATTTAATGGAAATACGAGATTGATGGACCTGTAGATGGCTCCCTGAGACTCTTGCTGCATGGGAATAAAAGGCGATACTGATGTCCTAAAAGAAAGGATACAAAGATGATAAAAAAGAAACTACCTGTTGAAATCGTACTTGCCCCTGAATGGTGGAATAAACATGCGGGCATAATTTTCGATCATGACTTTTTCTTTCATCCTCTGAAGCGTGTTGAAAGCGAGCAAAAAATGGAGAAAGTTCTGTACGAAAAGTGGGGGAAGTACGGACTCGGAGAGGACAAAAACATTCCCCGACCTGAAATTGGAGCGGTACACCTGGCCGCAGGCTATTTCATATCCGAAATATTGGGTTGTGAAGTATTATATCAGGAAAACCATCCTCCACTGGTAAAATGTGCTGACAGGGAGGATCTTAAAGTTGACATAGATGGAGCGTTTAAAACCAGGACATACAAAGATTTCGAAGCCATGTGCGATGTTTTGAAGGCGAAGTATGGGTACCTTACAGGTGATGTGAACTGGGGCGGGGTACTAAACATCGCCATGGACATCCGTGGTCAGCAGCTATTCCTTGATATGGCTATGGGCGATGAAAACGTGCAAGCTTTCCTCGATGATATCCATAGTGTTATCACCAGATTTGTCACTTTTGTCGAGCGTGAGACAAAGACTACTTCAATTTCGGTAAACCGTTTGGCACGCTTTTATGAGAAGCCTTTACTATTGCATTCGCAATGCTCACACACCATGATCAGCTGCGAGGATTATGAACATTTTTTGATGAAATACGATGTGGAATGGGCAAACAAAAACCGCCCGTTCGGTATACATTATTGTGGAAATGACCCTCATCGTTATTCCGGATCGTTTGCAAAATTACCTGTATTGGATTTCCTGGACCTGGGATGGGGAGGTGACGTGGCTATGTTGCGTAAAAACCTGCCCAATACCTTTTTCAATATCCGTATTAGTCCTGTGGAGTTGATTAATATGTCTGTCGATGAAATACACACAAGGGTGCGAAAACTCGTAGGTGAATCTGCTGACGCTGCTTTAACGGGTGTTTGTTGTATCAATTTGGATGATAAGATTACGGATGATAAAATAGATGCAATTTTTGAAGCAGTATCATCACAGGAAATAAATGCATGAGATTGAGTAGACAGCAGGTTGGGACACTTATTTCGATGGCAGGATTGTAAAATTCAAGTGCGCCTAAGGAAATCTCATATTAAAGTGTCCAGCCCTCACGGTATGTGTGGTTTATCCATTCATTGGCTATTTCCTCCGCGCTGAACTCCTCCCATTCTGGTTCGGCAAAGCGCTTATCTATATCCTTGTTGGTCATGATTTCAGGTTGTTTCCTGAACTTGAGCTTGTCTTCCAGGCTAATATTTTTTATTTTCATTTTTTTTCCGTTCCATATCAGTTTCCGGTTCAGCTGCTGCAGGCGGATGGCCAGGTTACCCATGAGGACTGTCTCAGTTTCCGGTCCGGCGTAATCAAAACTGGCACAGGCTTCCTTGCGGTCTTTGCGATCCTCTTTACATGCCCTCACCCAGTCCATCTCGTGTCTGCCTCCACCCAGGGGATCATCCTTGACCCGCTCCAATGTCTCTTCAGGTTCAGGGAAATTTTTATCCAATGGTAGCAGCTTATAACCACTGCCATAATTTGCAGAAATGATCTTTCCTTTTGTTCCGACGAACATGCAGCCTCCTGACCAATCCCCCATGACCTCTCCATCCGGAAGCTCTTCCGGACGGGGTGGCAGCAATCCGCCATCAGACCAGGTAAATTTAACTTCAGGAAGAGCCAGATTGGGAAGATCTTTTCTTGCGGGAAAGGTATATTCAATCCGGGATGCTATTGGTGGACTTTCCCTGTTTACTGGAGTTGAACTGGCTTCGACGGTTGCCGGATAACCCAGTTTCAACGCATAAAACGGAAGATCCATGACATGACAGCCCATATCCCCGAGTGCACCCGTACCGAAATCCCACCATCCTCTCCAGTCCCAGGGAGTATATGCAGGATGGTAGGGGCGCCAGTTGGCTGGTCCCAGGAACAGGTCCCAGTCAAGTGTCTCAGGAATCTTAACTTTCTCGGTAGGCCGTTCAAGTCCCTGTGGCCAGATTGGCCGATTTGTCCAGGTATGGGCCTCCCGGATCTCCCCTATCGCACCACTCCAGATATATTCAGTTACCTTCCGCACATTGTCATTGGAATGTCCTTCTATACCCATCTGGGTTGCAACTTTGTATTTCTTTGCGGCAAGGGTAAGCTGGCGGGATTCCCAGACAGAGTGGGTCAGAGGCTTCTGAACATAGACATGTTTACCTGCCTGCATGGCCTGCAATGCTGGCAATGCGTGGGTATGATCAGGAGTGGCAATCATGCAGGCATCGATATCCTTTTGTTCATCGAGCATCTTGCGGTAATCTTTCCATTTTTTTGCTTTTGGATATGTTTCAAATACTTTGGCAGCATAATCCCAGTCAACATCACATAGGGCCACAATATTCTGGCCCACCATGTTCCTAAGGTTCACTGCCCCTTTTCCACCGATCCCGATACCGGCGATATTCAATTTATCACTGGGCGCGATGTGACCCAGCCCGCTTATCACATGGCTCGGAAGTATTGTTAGTCCCACGGCAGCAGCAGCTGAACGGCCGACAAAGGCTCTGCGTGTTAGCGACTTTTTTGAGGACTGCTTTGTTTTCATAGGATGATTTAATTAGTAGTACAACGTGTTTTTTACTATTCACTTATTTTATTGGGAAATTACTAAAACATAAGGAGAATGAAAAACTAGCACCGGTGGTGCAAGAAATTGGATGGGTTCATCTTTTGCATTCATTCCTTTGATGTGGTCTATTTGGGAGCCCTTCTAATATATATTATCTTCGTATAGGATCATCTTCCCTGGAAAAATTACAATCAAACTGAATGATCCATTGCCTTCAATTAAAATTCTGATCAAATGCAAAGACGCAGCTTTTTAAACCGATTACTGCTTTCTTCCGGCGCAGTTATGCTGGGATCTCAATGCCGCAGGTCCGGACCGGATGGAGAAGCTCCTGAACAGGAGCAAGGATTTCAAACTGCCGCAAATCCCGTTGCGGGAACCATTAAAGAACCAGAACGCGACATCCCTGTGGTGGAGACTGCAGATGTGCTGGTCATCGGTGGCGGTCCCTCAGGCGTTGCCGCAGCGATCGCTGCCAGCCGTACGGGGGCCAGGACCATACTGGCTGAGCGGTACAATCACCTGGGGGGATTGTGGACAGGTGGTCTCGTCCTTCCCCTGCTATCTACTCATGCCATAAACAAGCAGAACAATATGACAAGGACACTGCACGGGATCGGAGGTGAAATTTTACAGAGGTTGCAGGAGATTGGCATGGCGATCAAGGAAATCAATCCGACAATA
>JAZGGT010000160.1:0-3926 GCA_036480555.1 Bacteroidales bacterium
TATATCAGGAAAATCTGGTGAAGGTACTCCCTGAAGACATAATGGTTATCAAAAATATGTCCGGTAATATGCAGTACCACATGCCGGACTATCAATAGCAACATCAGGCATCCCGAATAACACAAATAGGATAATATGTCGTTCAGCATAAAAGGTTGCAGGTTGTAATATCCGAAAATGAGATATACAAAGGCACCACCAATAAAAACGAAGTTAATGTTCAGGGCAATGGCCACCCTTTTCGAAAAAATATTCTG
Source organism: Bacteroidales bacterium (assembly GCA_036480555.1). GTDB lineage: Bacteria > Bacteroidota > Bacteroidia > Bacteroidales > SM23-62 > SM23-62. The sequence continues at coordinate 258 of JAZGGT010000160.1, forward strand.
ATCCCGCAGAAGCTTTACAGAAAGCTGATAGTTGGAAACAGATTGCATCATCTGGTTCAGGAATTTGTGATAGAACAATTTCAGCCAGGCGAGTAATATAAGGCTGCCAATAATGATTCCCAACAGCCAGTCCGGACTAAGATCATGTGACCGGGCCGGAGGCAAATCGGAGGGAGACCTTAACTCCGTCAGGGTTTCCTTCTCGGCAGGGAGGCTATCTGCCAGGTCCACCAAAACTGGCTTGAAAGTATCCCTGGGACAAAAATAACGGGTGCTGAAATGACTGATAGGGTTGTCCTGAAAAGGAATAGAATCATCTGTCAGATAATAAGGTACCGCGGCTGTATCAAAACCCTCAGGTTCTGCGGGTTTCAGGGATTGTAGATACCTCATCCGGGCCTCTGCCCTGGCAATGGAATCCAGCATTTGCTCGCGTCTTTCGAGCATTATAAAAATACTGTCAACTTCCGCCTCGTTAAATTTCCTGAACCGAGGGGTTGGATCCTGGATTATGATGGTGGCTTTAACAGTATCCTGGCTGGAGTAAAGCATGTGTAAAGATAATGAAGACTGAGAAAATCAGAAATAAGAAACTTCCTTCTGTTTTCCTGTTTCCATGAAAAATATTTCAGAAAGGAGGTTATTGGCCAGCCTGCTGGCACCTATGCGGAATAATCCCGGATCCAGCCACTCATCTCCCAGCACTCCTTTTACAATGGATGCATATTCAAGGGCATGCTCTGCAGTACTTATCCCTCCTGCTGGTTTGATTCCGACCTTTCTGCCGGTTTGCTCCAAAAAGGATTTGATGGCATGGCACATTACCAGGACTGCTTCAGGGGTGGCTGCAGGCTGGATCTTCCCGGTAGAGGTCTTGATGAAATCTGCCCCGGATTCCATACTGATCATAGATGCACGGTAAATAGCTGATGGATCAGGAAGCAACCCTGTTTCAAGGATCACTTTAAGTTTGGCATCGCCGATGGCCTTCTTTATTTGCCGGATCTCGGCCGAAACATAATCAAGCTCATTATTGAGGAATTTCCCGGCCGATATTACAATATCTATTTCATTGGCGCCTGCTTCAACCGCCATCCTGCTTTCTATTTCCTTTACTTCAGGAAAGGTCTGGGAAGAAGGGAAACCTGCTGCCACAGAAGCAATGTTCACTTGTTTCACAACAAGGTTCTCATGTACAACCGGAACCAGTATGGGGTATACACATATGGCTCCCACCAGGGGGTAACCAGGAAATTGATCAGGGAAATCATTCATTTTTTCACACATCATCTTTAACTTTGATGCGGTATCCTCTGTATTCAGGGTGGTCAGGTCGACAAGGCTGAAAATAAGTTTCAGGGATACGGGATCTTTTTCAATCAGGGTCTCCGACCTGATATCATCAAGAGAGGATTCATTTTGTGGCAGGTATTCGTAAGAACTCATAATGTTTGGTTTATATTTGTCTTGCCGAAAGCAAATGTAAGCTTTTTAAAAAATACAAGTTTGCCCTCAGCCTTATGTTCAGTATATTTCAGATGGTTTCATACTTTCGTTTGCTTGTTCCTCTCATTTTATTAGTCGGCATTAAAGTATCAGGCCAGAAAAATATGCAGATATCTTATGCTGCCACCCCTCCACAGATTGATGGCCTGTTTTCTCCTGGTGAATGGGATGCTCTTCAGCCTGCTTCCGGATTTACACAGATGGAACCGGACAAGGGACAGTATGCTACCGAAATCACACAGGTATATGCTAGTTTTGACAGCAGTAACATATACGTGGCATTCTCATGCTTACAGGGAAATAGGAATCCCATCACGGCAAATATACAGACAAGGGACCGGGTAAAAGGCGGAGATGATGCTGTAATCCTGATACTAGACACTTATGGTGATAAAAGAAGTGCCTATGGATTTACAGTAAATCCCCTGGGCACTCAGACCGATTATAAGATAACCGATGACGGGCGGAATATCAATTACGAATGGGATACGGAGTGGGAGGCTGCAGCAGGCCGGTCGGACGCTGGGTGGGTTTGCGAGATGGCAATTCCCTTTGGGAGTATCAAATACCGGGCTTCGGATGAGGTTTGGGGGATAAATTTCGGAAGGATACTGATCAGCAATCTGGAAACTTCCTGGTGGTCAGGGGAAGTAGCTGATAATTTCAGGATATCCCAGGGGGGGCAGCTTGAGGGTATGCAGGTACCTGCCAAACCAAAGAGGCTGATGCTATTTCCCTATGTTTCGCTGAGGTATGAAAACAGCGATATCACCAGGCAATACAATAAATTAAAGCCTGATGCGGGAGGGGACATCCTGGTGAACCTTTCTTCCAACTTCAGCCTGAATGCAACGATTAATCCGGACTTTGCTTCTGTGGAAGGAGACCTGGTAAAAATCGATCTGAGCGGCTGGGAAGTTAACTTCCCAGAGGATTGGAGACATAAACTATGGCGTTAAGTTTACTGGTAAAGCGGGTGGATATGCCATGAATATCCTGAATGTTATGAGTACGGAAAATACGGAAAGGGGACTTCCTGCAGCCTTTTATACAGTTGCACGGGTCAAGAAAGATATATTTAAATCTTCTACCATTGGGGCGATCCTTGTGGACAAGTCCGATTTCGATACCACATATACGCGCTCATTCGGATTAGACTGGATCCTGAACCCGGGGGAGCGATGGAAGATCTCAGGGCAGTTACTGGGCAGCTATCCCGGAGACTTACTCAAGCATAGTGGGGGATTCCTCCGGGTAGCCAATGAGTCAAACAAACATCACGTTCACCTGCGTTATACCTTACTGGGGGAAAATCTTGCAGACAATATTAACCAGACCGGGTTCCTGACAGATGATGACCGGCATGAGCTGGATGCCGACCTGAGTTATACATTCTGGTTTAATGAATCTTTTATGCGATATATACGGATTTTCTTCGGCAACAAAGTTTTCTGGGGTATTGACGGCAGGCTGAGGGGATATAATTTCAGGGATAACATCCGCTTTTACCTTGGCAATAATTTCAGCTATATGTTCTACTCTGACTATCGCTACCAGGTTCGCATAAGCAGTGATGACTCCGGCCAACCCACAGATCTTCATTTCTACAATTATTTTTTTGAAAATGAACTGGGCTATAATACTGATGCATCTTCCAATGCCTCACTTTCCTTTACAACGGGGAGGAACTTTAACAGAAAAATGAAGATTCTACGTGGGGAAGTGGCAATACAAGCCATAGACAGGCTGACGGTTGCATACAATATTTCATGCTTGGATTTTAAAGACGACACACTCTCATATCCGGGCATCCGGCTGGAACACAGTACCCTGCTGAATATTTTAACCCTGGATTATTATTTCACCAATAATCTCTGGATAAGGCTCTTTGGCCAGCATAATACATATAACAAACGGGTTTACCTTTACGGGCAGTTCGGATGGCGGTTCAAACCTCCTTTTGGCGCCCTGTATCTGATATATGCCGGGGATAATTATTTTAATCATTCTGAGAAACAGTATTATGATCACCGGACAGTTTTCCTGAAATTAACCTATCCCATAGGATTTTAAATATGAAACACTGCTGCATTATCTTTGTCATACTGGCTGCCGGATTGTCGTAAGCCCTCGGTCTGGTACACCCCCCGCAATTTCCCCATA
>JAZGGT010000161.1:0-2132 GCA_036480555.1 Bacteroidales bacterium
CCTGGCAACGCGGGAATTAATCATATCAAACGACAGGATCTTATCGTTGATAATTCCGTCTGAATTAATGGTTGTACCTGCTGTAAATTCTAAGCTGGTGGCTAACCTGTCCAGCACACTTACGACAGGAGATGCATAATTCGATTCATATAACTGGGTACACCCATGATAAATCAGAGGTGCTGTTAAAACAGACCCAACTCCATACTTAATAAATTTCCGACGTTTCATCCCTTTAAGATTTATTCGTTACACTCGTCCTCACAAGAATTTATTACTATGGTTCAGGGGAAATAATATTGCTAAATTTATTTTATTTTAACCAGTAAAACAAAAGTTTGCCACGGGACCGTTACATGATTATTTCCAGGGTGCCACTTCTCTCTTTTTTACTTTGCTGATTCCCAGCAATATAACTGCATTACTTGGCATCGGTTCAGTCTCTACATGCGAATAAACCTGTTGAACTGCCTGATAATGATCAGAACCAGAGAGATTTATTTCTTTAATCTTTTTGCCATACCGTTTATTTACCCATTCGTAGGCATAGAACCGTATCGGATTACCTGCCAGATCATTTGAACAGTCCACAACATCGGCTTCATAACAGTATGCTTTTTGAGGTGACCCAGTGTCTCCTTCAGCGGGATCAAGTGATTTAATTCCTCCCGGATTCCATTCCAATATGTTAACTCCGTACTGTATTGGGACGATCTCCTTATAACCATCTTCATATACGATTTCATACCAACCAAGCAGGTCGGCTGCATCAAATGTATTATTAATGTTGAAATATGATTTCTGGTTTCCGGCAGGTAAAGCACTGGCATGCAGAAATATCAGGCTGCTTACGTCTTCATCGATTTCAATCCCTTTGATTTCCCTGACCAAAGGTACTTCTCCCATACCTTGAACTGCCACGGCGATTGCTGTATTATCATTGGCCATTGTTGGGGCTGTTATGTTGAAGATTTGTTTGCCGGCGATTAATGTACCCGATCTTAATGTGTTTAAATTTATCCCGAAAAGATCTGATCCAGATTTAAGGTTATAATGTGAGGATATATCAATCGGCTTAACAGGATCTCCATCCTCACTTGGCAGGTTGAAACCCCGGAAATTGCGCCTTACCATTGGCAATTGTTCCCATACATATGTTGCCAGATCGATTTGTTGAATGGTATGCTGTGACCAGAGCAGGTTTGCACAGCCCAAAAAATCCATGACCAGGTCTTTGCCGAAAGTAAACTCATTCGAGGAAGACCAGGCTGATGGAGCCCCTCCTGCTAAATCAAAAGTTGATATTCTATTGTCCCAATTGGAGATGTTGGGCTTAAAATTACCGTAAACCTGGGTGAAACCGAACTCGTGTAGCTCCATTTCCAGCTCCTCTTTTCCCCAGAACCAGTTAAATAATAATATATCCTTCGGGATAGCCTCCCGGACAACTTCCGGCCTCAGTCCGCCGGGTGTCTGGTATTGATACCCTGTCAGGGAAGTCCTGTCCTTTGGCCCCTTACCCCTGACACTTTCCAGAAGGAAATCTCCCCACATGGCTACTTTAATATTTTTCTTTGACAGGTAGCTATGAAGCATATGAATGTCTTTTGCAAAAAGATCTGAATAATCTTTTCCTTTGCATCTGGGACATACATCCAGTGGTGCACCTCGCCATTCATCATGGCCAATGTGGATCATTTCAGGATCCATCACCTCTATATATTCGTCCATCACATCAAATATCAACTCGTAGGATCCTGGATTGGAAGGGCAGTAAGTATCCGGCCAAATATCGGCTTCATATTCTGCTAATTCCGGATGGCGGGTCAGGAGGTAATATCCATGCGTTAGCGAAGGTATTTCAGGAATCACTTCAATATAATTGGCATTGGCAAAATCTACTATGCTTTTTACATCATCCTGTTCCAGGATAAAACCATCTCCGGCATCATGGTGCCCGGAATTTCTGGTCTGTCCATGAATGCCCTGTAATTCACTTGTACGCGTGTACTTCATATACTTGGCAAACTCTATCCATCCGGCATTTACTTCGGGATGTCTGTTCAACCGCATGCAATTCACCTCAATAATAACCTTGTTGAATTTATACAAGGCCATGAAATCTCTCAAAA
>JAZGGT010000162.1:0-5568 GCA_036480555.1 Bacteroidales bacterium
CAAACCAACACTGTTTTGAGAACACATAACACTCATACCCGCTGCATTCAAGGCAGTCAGTTGATCTTCCGTTGGTCCCTGCCAGAGCCCGATATAGAGGTTAATCCCTCCTTTTTTATACGCGCCCGCATCGTGTGGGTCCTGTAGCCATACGGCAATTGGAAAGAAATCAGGATCATCCGGCAGTCCATTTTCCCATATAGTTTTATCCTGTCCATTACCTTTAATAATACAGCAGATAAAAAGTAGTGAAGTATATAGCTTGAGTTTGTTCATAGTAGATTATTTAGGCCAATCAGACGGTAAATTATATCTGTAACCAGGGAAAACAGCATTTTTCGGATCTCCTGCCAGAAAATATCTTCTGCTCACCTGGTTCATGGTTGTCACCTTGCCATCATCCAGTTCGGAAATGATCATATATCCTCCCTCCTGCTCCGGAACTTTAACCGTAATAGGTATACTGGTTTGCCAGTAGGGATCAATTTCAACCGGGTATTTTTGAATGGAAATAATCTCTCCTTTGTGATCCAGGATTTTAATTTCAACATTGCCTTCCTGTTTGCTGTTTGAGTCATTTACCCCGAACAGGTTTAGAGACAGCAAGGATCCTGGTTGATAATGCTTTGGGGTTTTCAGATACCTGCCATCTTCCATATCAATAAAAACAGCAAACGGTTTATGCGTATGGTATTGGGCCAGTAATGCCTGTGCAGGATCCAGATCTTTGATATGACCTTTAAACCAATCCCCTGTGTAACCTCCATTGTCTGTCAGGTAAACAAAGGAGAACAGGCCTGAAAAGATTCTTGTTGAACGAAGAATCTCTCCCTCAATAGCCAGCAAATATGACTGAAACTCCCAACGATCATCTGGTGTGGCATCATTACCCAAATAATAATCATATGTATCTCTGCCTGAATATAGTTGTGTCCCATCCGGTTCATAATATTCGTAGTTGATCTTAGAGGGAGTGATGTCTTTCGAAACAAAGTTTCCTTCCGTACGGATTGCTGAATGAATTCCATCCCTGTTTAACCAGAGCCATCCGTATTCGTTCAATATCATCGGGGAACTCTTGAAGGTGGCGTAACCCAATCCGGAATTTTTATTGTGAAGATTACCAAAAATGAAAGCATCTCTTCTTGTTTGGACCGCATTGTCATTATGCCACCAGCCATGGCCTAAAGGATACCAGTGAATTTCATCCATTTCATTGATATCCAGATCCTCCGCGCTCATATATCCGGCATCCCAGATCCGGGTCGGGTCAAGCAGTTTTAATTCCGGGATTACCACATTCCCTATATAATCCTGTTTTTGTTCATTCATGGCATCCCAGATCACTATGCTTGGGTGGTTCCCATCGGACCAGACCCAGTCGGTATATTCTTTTTTGTACTGTCTATCCCTGCCCCTTAGATTCCACATGGGATATTCATTTTGTAACAGAATGCCATATTCATCAGCAAGATCATACCAGAAGTCCGGCAGGAGCCCAATACATACACGGAATCCGTTCCAACCCAGCGATTTCGGTATTTCTATAAATAACTTCCTCACCCATTCTTCATCCCAGGGAAGGGCTCCGCGGTCATTGTCTTCAAAAAACCTGTTTAAGGTGATAGTCGATCCAAGCAGGCTAAACTGTTCTCCGTTTAACTCAAAGGTTCGTTCGACTGCTTTAAAATCCCTCATGCCGAATGTAATGGCAACTTCATCGGATGGACCTATCCAGGTGTAAACCTCAGGAGGTTTCAGGCTTTCGGGATTACCATAATCATCAAAGAATTTTGAGACGGCCGATACAGATATAACCATTTCGTACAAAAACGGATCATCCGGGATCCATGGATGAGGATTTTCCAATTCCACATCAAAAACAAGCTCCTGGAATTGCTGACATTTGATTTTACCTGTGCTGGTTATTTCATCTGAAATAACTTTACCGCTTTTCTTTTCCCTGATATATAACGATAGCATATATTCAATAAATGAATACTCCATGGATCTCTCGACCACCTTGCCGTAATTTTCCAGCATAATTTTGGCGGTGAGCTTTGAGTTTGCCAGGTCAGGCAGAGCAAGTGCTTTATCGACACGGACAGGCCCTGTGAAGTTGATAAAGATGTCATCCCAGATACCCGGGATATCTGTAAATTTTTCCCGGTCGTATCCTGTTGCAGATTCCTTAGGAAGCCATTCCCTTTCACCCACGCGGATTAAGAGTATGTTTTCCTTTCCAAATGAGATAAAGTCTGTCAGGTCGCATTCGATTGGCGTATTACATTGCATATATGTACCACAATCTCGACCGTTTAATATGACCTGTGTATTATACCTGCTTTTCCGGATTTTAAGTAGGGCATATTTATTCCGGTATTTTTCAGGTACATCAAAAATAAACCTGTACCAGCTGTAGCGCGGCTCATGTGTTCCCGCAAAATATTTATCGTACTGCTCAATTTTTGGTTTTGCCAGATCTATTAAGCCGGGCACCTGTATAATACGGGTGAATTTTTCAGGCGGAAATGCGGTTTCGGTTTGTTCGAACTCAACAATCCCATTCAGATTGATTATTTCCCTGGGTGATTGGGCATGTAAAATCTGACCATTGACCAGGAGGATTATCGATACTATATGTAAATATTTATAAATCATACAATATTATTTCAGTATCAGTTTTTCTGTTTCTATATGGTTTCCGTCAAATATCTTTATAACATATATTCCTGGCTCGAGTCCGGATACATTAATCTCCCTGGTCAGGTCAGCATTACCAGTTTCATTGGCAAATATTTTCCCAAAGACTATTTGCCCCTTTACATTCCACACCTGAATTTCCAACTCCTTCCCTGACAGGTTCTTGGTTTCCAGATAGATTGTTCCCAGAGAGGGATTTGGAAACAGATGAATGGATGGATCCTTGTAAAGAGAAGTGACTTCAAGCGATGGTCTATCGCCAAATACCCGGAACTCTATGATACTGGCCCAGTCTCCTTCATAATCATGACATCCGGATACCGTCAATTTTACATATCTGGCAGGAAAATATTCAAATGTATCTGTCAGCACAACACCGCCGCTTGAGTTTTCAAGCTGGTCAACAATTAAGGTATAATCATCTTCAGTTGAGACCTTTCCGGAGATTATATACTGATAGGCTCTGTTTTGATAGGGAATAATCTCTGTACGGTAAATATTATAAACGTCCTCAAGATCAATTTCAATCCATTGTGGGAAAGTACCGGCAGTCCATTTTGTCAGCGCACTGCCATCAACGGCCTGCACAGCTTCATGCTGCTTTTCCTGATCAGAGAAATCGAAAAGTCTGTTTAATGCCAGGTTTACGCCTGCTTCGGGTGGACTAACAGGTGCTCCCCCGACCAGTTTATATACCTCTGATCCTGCGAGTAAAAAGGCTCCTACGCCAAAATCAGCAGTTGTTTCATAAGTGACAGGCTGAGAAGACGAAGGTTCTTTTCCCACCTGCTGGACATAACCCAGTTTACCATCATCATGAACGGCGATGTTGACCAGACCGTTCCATGCTTTTTCGACCACAGAATAATAGGTAGCAGAATCCAGGAAATCATTGTTGATACCCCAGGCGATTCCGTAGGTAAAGAAAGATGTACCACTGGTTTCGGGTCCACCAAAATCATTTGGATCAACCAGGCTTACATTCCAGAAACCATCTGTACGCTGAACTTCCTTCAAGGCGGCTGCCATCTTCTGGAATGTCGAGATATATTCTGCCCTGTGGGGATCTTCTTCTGGCAGATGTTGTAAAACCCTTGCGTGAGCCCCTAATACCCAGCCGTTTCCGCGGGACCAATGGCAATCTTTTCCATTGGGAGTTTGAAAGGGAGGATCAAAATTCTCATCCCTGTACCACAGTCCCGATTCTTCATTGAATAAACCTCTGCGAACCTTTGTATCTTCATACAGATCGTACATTTTTTCGAAATACCGGTCATCCTCATTCAGGATACCCAATCGTGTAAACACTGGCATGGCCATAAAAAATGCATCGATCCAATGCCAATCATCCCTTTTGGAGCTATTTACCATGTTTCCAACGCTTTCCTGGATATCCTGAATTTGTCCGGGGTCCGGCTCGATGTTATACAGGTCCAGATATGTTTGTCCAATACATTGATTATCAGCATGCCGTGTACTTGGACCGCCTTTCAATCCCCATCCATTGTTTTCTGCCCAAATAATGGCGTAATACAAGTATTTCTGGTCTGGCCAGGTATGATATAGGGCCATATTTCCTGTAAAATAAGCCGCTCTGTTCCATTCCCAATCCCCCGGATCAATATGACCATTTATCCAATAATCATTTACCTTTATCATGGTCTGCAATACTTCCTCTCTATCCGGCAGTTGCGCCTGGGCAATGGAAGTAATAACAACCAGGATGACAAAGATTAAAACATACCGGGCTTTGAGATGATATTTCATTTTCTGCGGATTCTATTCGAATAATATTTCCTGATGCCCGCCCTTAAGCTCAGTCTTCTTATTATTCCAGATAAATGTACCCGGAAGGTTTTCAGGCAGAATAACCGAACCCGATATGCCTGTTTCTCCTTTTCTTCGTAAATCAACTTTTATATCCCCTTTCGGATGGGGTAATGTTGCTTTAATAAAATTCAGTTTCCCTGGATTGGGTGCGATAACCACCGATTTAAATCCTGGTTCTGCCGGGTAAATTCCAGCAACGGTGTGCAACAGGTCAAAACATGGACTGGCACTCCAGGCATGGCAATCGGAACGCATGTCAAATTCCCTTTCAGCGAAAGTAGTGAGTCCCAGATCCAGCATTATCTCCCATGGCTTTATCTGGTTCAGGTATTCATCACCCATGCCTGTTTTTTGCATGGCCCGGAAAAGGTAGAACCTGAAATAGACAGTGGACTGGATCAGGTCCTCCTGCTCCAGGACCTGTTTCATCAGGTCCTTTTGATCATCTTCTTCGAGGGCATCGGTCAGGATGGCGAAGATATTGGTGTGTTGCGAAAAGATCTTTTTGTCAGGAGTTTCAGCAAACATGCCTCTCGATTTGTCATAGCAATGAGTATAAACTGCTTCGATCATGTCCTTTGCCACCTGATTATATTTTGTAGCCAGCCGTGTATTGCCCAGGCTGTTAAATAACTCTTCAGCATATTTCAAGGCATACACATATTGCAGGCTGATGGATGCACTGTATCCGTATTCTGCACCGGGCGGGACACCATTATTATATTCCGGGGCCCAGTCTGTGAAGTTCCACCATTCCAGGTTGCCCAGTAAACCGTTATCTCCAATTCTTTTCTCAAACCATTCAAGAACTGAAATCATACCCGGGGTGAATTTCCCTACAAAATCCAAATCACTCCTGTACTTGAAATAATCGTGGATCATGGCAATCCATATAAGGGAGTATGTTGGAATAACCTGGTATATATAAGATGGATAGCGGCTTAAGGTTAGCCCTTCAGGGATCCTTGAATGATCAAATTGTTCAATTGCATTTCGTGCCAGTCTGTCGTCACCGGAGACATAGTAAGTAATTAA
>JAZGGT010000163.1:0-6018 GCA_036480555.1 Bacteroidales bacterium
CAGAAGTACATGGCAGAAACCGGATATACCTCGATGGATGAGTTTCAAGGTTCGATTGTCAACGAACTGCAATCGGCTAAAACGGTCACTTTATACAAGGGACAGGCAGAGGTGAAGGACCGCACACTATCTGCACCATGTGTTGTGGCATGTCCAAACTATGTTCCGGCACAGGGTTACGTAATGGCGGTCGCAAAACAGGATTTTCGCAAAGCGTTCGATTTAATTACTACATCGAGCCCCCTGCAATCGGTCTGCGGTTATGTATGCAATCATCCCTGTGAAACCACCTGTATTAGAGGAAATATTGATGATCCCATCAGGATCAAAGAAATAAAGCGGTTTGTACTGGAATACGGGAAACAGAAAGGATGGACACCTGATCTGAATATCGCTGATAAGAAAGATCATAAAATTGCTGTAATTGGTGGTGGACCCGGGGGACTGTCAACAGCTTTTTACCTGCAGCTTGCCGGCCATGAGGTGACAATATTTGAGAAAGAAGAAGCAGCCGGTGGTTTATTGAGGTATGGTATTCCGCGTTTTCGCCTGCCTGCCGGGGTTATAGATTATGAACTGGAAATGATTGAACAACTTGGTGTTACTATAAAAACCTCGCAGGAATTAGGTAAAGACTACAGCATATCAGGGCTTAAACGAGATGGGTTTCAGGCGATTGTCCTTGCTGTCGGTGCACCTCAAAGCCTGCCCTTAAATGTACCGGGTGAAACTGTTGAAGCTGTTGCTGGTTATTATACAGCGGTAGAATTCCTGGAGAAAATTCAAAAAGGTGAAAAACCGGGTATTGGCGATAAGGTTGTTATTATTGGAGGTGGATTCAGTGCGGTGGACGCTGCACGAACTTGTTTGCGGTTGGGAGCTAAGGAGGTATACATCGCTTATCGTCGGACAAAAGATGAAATGCCCGCCACTCCTGAAGAAATTATGGAAGCGGAAGAAGAAGGTGTTAAGATCATGTACCTTGTTTCACCAAAACAAATTATAAACGATAAGGGGAAAATTGACAGCATCCGGCTGGTGAATTTCGTTCTGGGAGAAACGGATGCTTCTGACCGGAGAAGACCTGTTGAAGTTGAAGGAACTGAATTTACCTTAACCGTGGACACTGTTATTTCAGCCCTGGGCCAGAAATTGGATACTGTTCCGGATCAGGACTTGTCGCAAATTACCGTTAATGGTAAAATTGAAGCTGATCCGGATACATTCGAAACAAATATCCCGGGCGTATATGCCGTGGGAGACGCCGTGTTGGGAGCGAGCGATATTATTTCGGCAATCGCCAGTGGTAAACGTACAGCAGCGGCTGTGGATAAAAAATTATCGGGATCAGAAGCAGTTATTCGTCCTGTCAAGGAACTTAATCAGATCGATAGAAATCATGTACTTGAAACGAAAGGCAACGCCGCAAGAACTGCATCTGTCAGGAATTATACGATGGAAGCGAAAAGCCGCATTGAAAACTTTGAAATTACCAGCCGTCCTTTTACAGAGGAGGAAGCGGTTAATGAAGCAAGCCGCTGTTTAAATTGCGGCTGTGGTGAAGGCTGTATGATCTGCGCTGATATTTGTAATGCATTTGCCATCTCCAGCGTTGATACCAAACCTTTGGTGGACAAAGAAGAATGTGTCGGCTGTGGTATCTGCGTCTGGCGCTGTCCCAATGACAATCTGGAAATGATAGCCAGTAATTAATCACATGCAATGATGGAAAAATTAAAAATTGGTATTGTAGGTTCAAAATTTGCTGCAATGCTTCATGCAGAATCTTATAAAAGATGTCCCTCTGTGCACATGCATTCAGTTGCGGCCATTGATAATCTGGACGAATTTGCCGATGAGTATCAGATACCGAACCGCTACGGTGATTACCGGGAGATGTTTGAAAAAGAAGACCTCGATCTTATCAGTGTCTGTGTACCGAATTTTCTGCACAGGGACGTTGTCATTACTGCTGCCGGGGCAGGCCAAAAAGCAATTATCTGTGAAAAACCTCTGGCGACTTCTATTGAGGATGGTCAGGAAATGGTAACAATATGCCAGGATAAACAGGTAAAATTAATGTATGCCGAAGATTGGATTTTTGCTCCGGCCCTGATCAGGGCCAAAGAAATTATCCAGGAAGGCGGCATAGGGGATATTTTATATATAAAAGCAAAGGAAACTCATAACGGTTCACATTCTGTTTTTGCTCAGCAGAAAAAATACTGCGGCGGTGGAGCAATGATCCATCTGGGTATTCACCCGATTGGTTTTCTGCCATGGCTGACAGGTCAGGATATTACACAAGTGATGGGAATGGTAACAGGAGGAGCTGATAAGAATTTATTGCATAAGAATTACACAGGGGAGGACTGGGCTGCAGCTTTAGTGATGTTTGAAAATGGTGCAAGAGGTTTTGTAGAGGGGAATTACATCACCTGTGGCGGCATGGATGATAGAGTTGAAATATATGGCACAGAAGGGAACATTCATATTGATCTTACGAAAGGATCGCCCCTGTCGGTTTACAGTCGTCCCGGTTTTGAATATGCCATTGAAAAGGCTGATTACACGCATGGGTGGACCCAGCCGGCTGTTGACGAGTTTTTGTCCCTGGGTTATGTGAATGAGATCGCCCAATTTGTGGATTGCGTTCAAAATGATAAACAAGTACCAAAGGGAACAAGCGGTGTGGATGGAATCAAAGCCCTCGCGGTCAATTTCGCAATTTATGAATCGGCAGAGAAGGGCCGGTTGATCGAAGTTTCTAATCACGGATAAATAAAAGATATAAAAATGGCAAAGTACAATTTGGAACCTGTTAAAGTACCCAAAGTTAACACTGAGTTCAGGACAATTAAAACCAAATTGCCCGTTCCGGAATCGCTGGAGATATTTAACATATTATCCGCATCAGAACCGGTATCAATGATGGGCCAGCCCCCTGTTGTCTGGGATAAGGCAACAGGATTCCAGGTTTATGACAAATGGGGCAATAAATGGATAGACTGGTCATCAGGTGTATTGATCACAAATGCAGGTCATGGCCGTAAGAAAATTATTAAAGGCTTAAGAAAAGTACTTGATCAAAAACTGCTGGCTACCTATGTATTTGTCCATGAAAAAAGGGCTGAACTTACAAAAATGCTTCAGGATATATCTCCTGACCCTTCAAATTATCAGGTTTTTATTCTTTGCACAGGAAGTGAAGCCGTTGAGAATTGTATCAAGTTAGCCAAAACTTATGCACTCAAAAAGCACGGGCCGCATAAAAAATATATTGTTTCATTTGAGAATGCTTTCCATGGCAGGACAATGGCCTCTCAGCTGGCAGGTGGTATGCCCGGATTAAAAACATGGATCATTGATGAAGACCGGACATTTGTGCAGGTACCCTTTCCTGACGGTTATAAGAATGAGGATGTATCTTTCGATTTATTTCTCAGCAGCCTGGAAAGCAAGGGCATAAATCCCATTGATATTGCGGGTGTTCTTACCGAGACTTACCAGGGGGTTGGACCGGATTTTCTACCTGTGGAATATGCCCAAAAGTTAGAAGCATTTTGCAGCGAGCATGATATTATTACCATATACGATGAGGTTCAGTCCGGCTTCGGAAGGACAGGGAAAATGTTTGCCTATGAGCATTATGGAATTAAGCCGGATCTGATTGCCTGTGGGAAAGGGATTTCATCATCCCTGCCCATTTCGGCTGTAATTGGAAGAACGGATATTATGAGTTTATATGGACCCGGGTCAATGACCTCCACACACTCTGCCAGTCCACTGCCTGTGGTCTCTGCCATTGAGAATTTAAAAATTATCAAGAAAGAAAAGCTGGTTAAGAAATCAAGAAAATTAGGCGATGTACTGAAACCAGGATTGGAGAAAATCCAGGCTAAATATCCTGATGTACTAGGATGTGTAATCAGTAAAGGCCTGGTTGCCGGGATACAGGTTGTTAAGAAAGGCACAAAAGAACCCGATGCTGAAACTGCGGTAAAAATCAATGAAAAATGTTTTCACAAGGGCTTATTAATGTTCGCACCGGTCGGGATCGCCGGAGAATGTATTAAGATCTCGCCTCCACTGGTAATTACTAAAAAGGCCTTAATTGAAGGCATTAATACCCTGGAAGAGGCTTGTGACGAAATTTTAGGAAAATAAGATATGACAACACAAAATTCACAAAATCCACTGGATGTTACGATCGTAGGCGGGGGCATGATCACCCTTGACCTGATCTTACCTGTGGTTTACCACCTGCAGAGAACCGGTATGGTTAATGACATCAATGTCTGCTCCCTTGACTCTGCACCATTAAAGGACCTGAAGAACAGTGACATGATCCAGGAGGCGTTCCCGGGCCAGGATTTTATCGCTTATCCCGCTTTATCTGAACCTGAGAATAATAAACATCCTGATCTGTATAAGGAGGTTATTGCAGGTATGAAGTCCCGGCAGGTTGTCATTGTTGCCATGCCTGACCAGCTTCATTATTCCGTTATCATGGAAGCCCTGAAAAATGACCAGCATATTTTATGTGTCAAACCCCTGGTCTTTAAATATGAGCAAACCGTTGAAATAGAAAAGATGGCTCAGGAAAAAGGGTTGTTTATCGGTGTTGAATATCACAAACGTTTTGACCGCAGGGCATTGATGGCTAAGAAAAGCTATGAACTGAATCAACTGGGTGAGTTTGTGATCGGTGAGGCAAAAATGATTGAACCTTATTTTTACAGATCGTCAAATTTTCAGAATTGGTTTACCTGCGACAAAACAGATCCTTTTGTCTATGTAGGTTGTCATTATGTTGATCTGGTTTATTTCATTACCGGTTTGAAACCCGTTGAAGTGTCAGTATCAGGCATCAAGGGGAAATTCCCCAATGGGAATGAAGGATATATGTGGGCTAACGGAAGGGTCCGCTTCGAGAACGGAGCTTTGTTGTCGGTCACCGACGGTTTGGGCTATCCTGATGAAGGGGCAGGAAGTAATGAACAGAATTTGCAAATGTTTTTTGAAGGTAATGGCAAATCAGGCATGATCAAACATGATGACCAATACAGAGGGGTACAGCATGCTTATCTGGATGGGATCGGTTGTGCCGGATCCAGTTTTAATTTTGTGAGTCCGGATTTTTTCCAGATGATCCCCTGGGATGGCAAAGGGCTCAAACCAACAGGATATGGTTATGAGTCTGTAGCAGCAACCGTTGAAATGGCTCATAAGATTGAAAATGAAGTGATTACATTATCGGAAGCTGAATCTCTTAATAAAAGACGGCAAATCATCAGGGATGTTGATGAAAAGGGAATTATTGCAACACCAGCAAACAGTTTTGTTAATGAGCTGGTCGTTGAAGCTGCACGGCTTTCAATACTCAATGACGGGGATATGGTTATGATAAAATATGGCCAGCATCCACAAATTGAACTTCGTGGCAGCAATTAGGTTAATTTAATAGCTGCATCTTTTTAAGAAGGGCTACGAACCTTGGATCATCTCTGATAATGTCAAAATACGGAGTCTTTCTTTCATTTTAAGGATTGTAAATATTCTGAAGCACTCAAGGCTGCAATGGTTCCATCGGCAACGGCTGTTGTAACCTGCCTGTATTTTTTTGCAATACAGTCACCCGCGGCAAAAACTCCGGGTTTATCTGTTTTCATATCAGCATCGACAACGATCTCTTTTCTGTCATTGAGCTCTACAACCCCTTGCAGGGAAGAGGTATTGGGCAGGTAACCGGCGAATATGAAAACACCATTGATTTTTTTCTCGGAGACACTGCCTGTTGGAAGGTGCTCAATGGTTACCGATTCCAGTGTACCGTTGCCAATGAAACTCCTAAGCTCCGATTCCATTATGAATTCGATTTTGGGGTTTGCCTCCGCACAGACTGCTTGCTCAAATGCCTGGAAGTGGTCAAACTGGATGGCAGGCAGATCTCAATCGTTAATAAAGATGCCATGGATGAAATAAGCAGGAGAGGTTAACAGGTACAGGGACACGAAA
>JAZGGT010000164.1:0-5172 GCA_036480555.1 Bacteroidales bacterium
ATGACCAGAAACAAACTGCCTCGGAAAGCATGCTTCTTTCCTTGATTATTTCATATTCCTTGTATTTCGGAACAGGCCTGTTCCAGTACTGCCACCATGCATATTCCTCACCAGGTTCAGGTGCCCATGGCCATTTCTGGATATAGATCACATTCTCACCGGCTTCGGCAAGGCTTTCCCTGATATTGATCTCCAGGGAATCGAAAATTGTGAATACCGATATTATGGCAAAAATACCGATGGTGATGCCCAGCAAAGATAACACCGTCCGCAACCTGTTTACAATAACCGATTTCAGTGCAAAAACAAAACTCTCAAGCAGAAGGTGTAAGGTTTTTAAGATCTTCTTCATTGCAGAACAATCCGGTATGTTTAGGTTTTCCGTGTAAAAGTACCTAATTTATGCAACATTTTAATTATCTTTATCCAAATTTAATTTCAAGTCGTAAATGACTGATATAAAAACAATTAGCACTGCACTCATCTCTGTGTTTGACAAGCAGAACCTGGCTCCCATCGTGGAGAAACTTAAGGAACTTTCCGTGAAAATTATCTCTACCGGCGGCACCGCTGATTTTATAAGAAACCTGGGTGTTGAAGTGATTACTGTAGAGAATCTGACCTCCTATCCCTCAATCCTGGGGGGAAGGGTAAAGACCCTGCATCCGAAGATCTTTGGTGGTATCCTGTTCAGGAGGGACCTGGAGGGTGACCGGGAGCAGGTAGACCAGTATGATATTACAGGGATTGACCTGGTGATAGTTGACCTTTATCCTTTCGAGGAAACAGTCGCATCAGGTGCCAGCGATGCCGAGATCATTGAGAAAATTGATATTGGAGGCATTTCACTTATCCGTGCTGCGGCCAAAAATTTTGAAGATGTGATCATTGTCCCCTCCAAACAGCAGTATAGCCCGCTGCTTGACCTGCTTAATGAAAGGGGAGCCGAATCTTTACAGGAGGACAGAAAACAATTCGCTGGTGAGGCTTTTGCGGTTTCTTCGCATTACGATACCATGATACATGATTATTTCGCCGGGGATCAAAATGCTGCCTTCAAATATAGTTCCATGCAGGGGAAGCGGCTCAGGTATGGGGAAAATCCTCATCAACAGGGATTTTATTTCGGCGATTTTGAACAAATGTTTGATCAGCTGCACGGGAAGGAAATCTCCTATAATAACCTGCTGGATATTGATGCTGCTGTTGGACTGATAAAGGATTTCGAAGATACAGGTTTTGCCATCCTGAAACATAATAATGCATGTGGACTGGCAATTCGTCCTGTGTTACTGGAGGCCTGGAAAGATGCGCTAGCCGGGGACCCGATTTCTGCTTTCGGGGGCGTCCTGATCACAAATTCCGGGGTGGATAAGGAAACAGCGGCAGAGGTCAATAAATTGTTTTTTGAGATCATTATTGCACCGTCCTACACCGATGAGGCATTGGAGATATTAAAGCAGAAGAAAAACAGGATCATCCTGATCATAAAAGAATTTGATCTTCCTGGTAAGCAATTCAGGAGCCTGCTGACCGGTGCCATTGTACAGGACAGGGATACCAGTACAGAGACTGCAGAAGACCTGAAGACCGTAACAAAGAGGGCTCCTTCAACACAGGAAGTGAATGACCTTGTATTCGCCAACAAATTGGTCAAACATACCAAGTCCAATTCCATTGTCCTGGCAAAGAACAATCAACTCATCGCCAGTGGAGTGGGACAAACCTCGCGGGTGGATGCCCTGAAACAGGCCATTGCAAAAGCAAAGGGATTCGGATTTGACCTGAAGGGTTCAGTCATGGCCTCCGACGCCTTTTTTCCCTTCCCGGATTGTGTTGAAATTGCAGACAAGGAGGGGATCACAGGGGTTATTCAGCCCGGCGGATCGATCAGGGACCAGGAGTCGATTGATTACTGTGACCAGCACAATATGGCCATGGTTTTGACAGGTACGAGGCACTTCAAACATTAAAAAATTAATATATTAGACAATTTATTGGAGACGGTGTAACATTTTATGCATAAATCAGTTTAACTATTTTAACTACACAATGATAATATGGGATTGTTTTCATTCTTGACGCAGGAGATAGCGATTGATCTGGGGACCGCAAACACGATTATCATACATAATGACAAGGTTGTTGTAAACGAGCCTTCCATTGTAGCCATTGATATGCATACATCGAAACTGATTGCCATTGGCGAAAAGGCCAGGCAGATGCATGGGAAAACACATGAATCTATCAAAACCGTAAGGCCATTGCGGGATGGTGTAATCGCCGATTTCGATGCAGCTGAACAGATGATCAGGGGCATGATCAAGATGATCAATACAAAACCCAAGATGTTTAACCCTGCCCTGAAAATGGTAGTTTGTATTCCTTCAGGTGCCACTGAGGTAGAGCGCAGGGCTGTCAGGGATTCATCCGAGCATGCAGGCGGAAGGGATGTGTATATGATCTATGAACCCATGGCTGCTGCCATTGGTATCGGCATTGATGTCGAGGCCCCGGTAGGAAGTATGGTTGTTGATGTTGGCGGAGGGACCACAGAGATTGCCGTAATCTCCCTGGGTGGGATAGTCTGCAACCAGTCCATCCGGGTAGCCGGTGATGGGTTTACGGCTGATATCCAGGCTTATATGAGGCATCAGCATAATATTAAGATTGGTGAGAGAACGGCTGAGGACGTAAAAATCAATGTCGGGTCGAGCCTGTCTGATCTTGATGAACCCCCGGAGGACTATACCGTAAGAGGACCAAACCTGATGACTGCCATGCCTATCGAAATACCTATTTCATACCAGGAGATCGCTCACTGTCTGGATAAATCAATCAGCAAAATTGAAACTTCCATCCTGGCAGTCCTTGAACAAACACCCCCGGAGTTATACGCTGATGTCGTAAACCGGGGAATTTACATGGCGGGAGGAGGCGCACTCCTGCGAGGCCTGGCCAAACGCTTCACCGATAAGATCAATATTCCGTTCCATATGGCTGAAGATCCCCTGCAGGCCATTGCCCGGGGAACAGGCATCGCATTGAAGAATGTGGACAAATTCTCTTTCCTTATGAGATAATTCCCTTCATTGTGCTGGGACGAAGAATTAATCAATGAGAAATCTTTTAAGATTTATAATCAGATATCATTTCTTCTTCCTCTTCCTCCTGCTGGAAACAGTTTCCGTGATCCTTATCGTGCAGAAGAACAACTATCAAAGAGCCCAGTTCATCAATTTCTCAAAATCGCTTCAGGGTTCATATTATGAAACATTCGGAGGGATCAGGGAATACCTTTCCCTCAGGCAGACCAACCGGGATCTCTACATGGAGAACACCCTCTTGCGCAACCGGGTGGACCGGCTGGTGCGAAACCGGGAGACAAACTATAATGTCGGATATGATTCAATTCCGCAGCGGCAGTTTTCCTACATACCCGCCAGGGTAATCAACAATTCCGTTAACAAGCAGTTCAATTTCATCACCCTGAATAAGGGAAGTCACCATGGCATTGAACCTGAAATGGCGGTCATCGCCCCGAATGGCGTTGTGGGTGTGGTCTATGCTACTTCAGGCAATTATTCCATGGTCATCCCCATGATCAACCGGAACTTCAGGCTGAGCGCCAAGATCCTCAAGAATGGTTACTTCGGTTCACTTTCCTGGACAGGTTCCGGCTACCAGGCGGCCATCCTGGAGGAGATCCCTTTTCATGTCGAAATTCAAACCGGAGACACCATCGTGACCAGTGGATATTCAGCCATATTCCCGGAAGGGATCAAGGTTGGCACCATAGCTGAATTCGAAGCCAGGGAAGGAAACTTTTATACCATTGCAGTGGATATAGCAGTAGATTATAAAAACCTTCTATATGTAAATGTGATCCGCAACCTGTTACAGGAAGACCAGCGCGAACTCGAAAGGATTTCAGGAAATGATTAAACTGATGCCAAGAAATATAATCCGATTCATTGTACTGGTGCTGGTCCAGGTACTGATCATCAGCAACATTCAAATCAGCGGGTTTATCGTCCCCTATTTTTACATCCTGTTTATCCTGTTGATGCCCTTTGAGACGCCGAAATGGGTACTGCTTGTCTCTGCTTTTGCCCTTGGATTAATGGTTGACCTTTTTACCCAGACGCCCGGCATGCATGCTGCAGCCTCTGTCTTCATGGCATTTCTGAGACCTTATATACTAGAGATGAGCGCACCAAGGGATGGCTATGAAACAGGCACCTTCCCCCGCCTTCATTATTATGGCTTCCAATGGTTCCTGAGGTATACCGTGATACTTGTCCTGGCACATCACTTCATTCTTTTCTATATCGAGGTTTTCAGGTTTAGTGAATTTTTTTCTACCTTTCTGCGGGTCCTGTTAAGTTCACTTTTCTCAGTTATATTGATAATGCTCAGCCAGTATTTCATATATCGAAAATAAATGAATCCTTATGCCGGCAGAAAATATGTTATTGGCGGCATTATTGTGCTGTTCGGGATCGTCTTCCTGGTTCGCCTGTTTTTCTTACAGATAGTTGAGTCCAGTTACAAATCCACTGCTGAAAGAAATGCCAGGCGGATTGAAATTCAATATCCTGCCAGGGGACTGATATACGATAGAGGCGGGGAGATCCTTGTTTATAATGAGGCAGCCTATGACCTGATGGTCACACCGGGACAATTGCAGGCTTTCGATACGCTTGATTTTTGCAGGATCCTGGAAATTCCGAAAAGTGAGGTTATCCGGAGGATAGTGGCTGCCAGGGATTATTCTGTATATAAACCTTCCATTTTCCTGCGACAGATCTCATCCATTACCTATGCCGTCATGCAGGAAAAACTGTATAAGTTTCCAGGTTTTT
The DNA here is from genome assembly GCA_036480555.1 of Bacteroidales bacterium. Taxonomy (GTDB): domain Bacteria; phylum Bacteroidota; class Bacteroidia; order Bacteroidales; family SM23-62; genus SM23-62. The sequence goes on from JAZGGT010000164.1 coordinate 4,866, forward strand.
TCGTACAGCCCAGGACCCTGAGAAAGTATCCGCGTGACATAGCAGCACATGCCCTTGGATTTGTGGGTGAGGTCAGCGAGGGAGACATTGAAGAGAATCAATATTACCAGATGGGTGACTATATTGGTGTCACGGGTATAGAACTGGCCTACGAGGAGGTATTGAGGGGGGTAAAGGGAAGGAAGATCTTCCTGGTGGATGTACATAACCGTATCAAAGGGTCTTACCAGGGAGGGCGGGCTGACAGGAAGACGGAAGTGGGGAAAAATGTGGTTTCTACCCTTGATGCAGGTCTCCAGGAATATGG
>JAZGGT010000165.1:0-5583 GCA_036480555.1 Bacteroidales bacterium
GAGGATTGGTATATTTTCGACACTTGCTCCCAGGGATTCAAATATCCTGCTGACATTGGCATTCTGTAAGGCAAATCCGAATTGAATGCCAAAAAATCCGAAACTCATGTTCCAGATCTGCCAGAAACTTAATCTTGGTTTCTGTTTCATATGATATTGATTTGTGACCATTCTAAGCTCTCCCCTACTCAAAAATAGAGATAATTAATTACAAGTCCATCTTCATATCGCATTATACTTCAGGCAGATGGGGCGATTGAAACTACTAGAATTCAGGTAAGTATTGTTTCAAACGTTTGCGACGAGTATTGATAAAAATAATAGAACAAGGGAACAATGGAATCTTACGAAATCTTTTGCAATGGAAAATCGGTACCAGTCATGGCCAGTCCTCCATTTTGTTATAACTTCCTTTTAATCCAAAAACCAGGTAATCATGGCAAAAAGAATTTTCATTACAGGCGCTTCTGGCTTTATCGGAAAAGCTGTGGTTGAGAGGCTGTTAAGGGATGACCACCTGCTTTCCTTATTGTACCTGCCGGAAGAACCTGCAGAAAAATTTTCAGACCTGAATATAATCAGGGGAGAGATTACCCGGGCTGATACCCTGGCCGGAAAGCTATCTGAACATGATACGCTCATCCATATAGCCGGATCCGTGGGATATCAGTATAGGACAAACTTACAATATAGCTAACCAGCAAGCCTGGAATGAATTCCTGCTAGTGGTCGCTGAAGAATTGAAAATACCTTATAGCAGTAGTTACATCTCATATCATCTTGCCTACCATGTTGCGGGTTTGATGGAACTGATATCAAAGATCACCGGCAAACCTCCCCGCCTGAGCCGTTATGCTGTCAGGCTGGTAGGTCGCCAGTATGATTATGCCATTGATAAAGCCAGGAACGAACTTGGCTTTTATCCATTGGTTGAATTACTTGATGGTATTCGCACCTGCATAAAAGAACGTATCCAATCAGTTTAATTACTGCTGATATATCATGCTGCCCTTCAATGTTTCACCCTGTAGGCGAATGGTATAGCCATATAAGCCGGCCGGAAGATCGGGACGGGTCTCTGCCGGATTCCAGATAACCTGGTATTCATCATCCCCTTCTACCTGTATGTTAAACTCAGCCACCAATCTGCCCAATGCATCATAAATGGAAATGACAGCATTCCCGTAAATTTCCCCGGCCACCTCAAAAGCAATGGTGGTGGAATGGCTGAATGGATTTGGGAAGTTCGCGCAGGTCAGCAAGATGCTGTTATGCTGGTCTGGTGTTTTATCAAATTCGAGTGTCTCGACGGCCGTAGCACCACCGGTAGTATACCCGGGATCAGTTCTATCCTCGGTCTTGAAACTCCCCTGAAAGCTTGTGAAAGGACTGATCACACGATAATCCAGGCTGATATCAATGATTAGTGATTTTATGGAATCAGCCTGACTCGTAATGGGATTTAACTGGTAGTATTCATTAAGTAAATCTGCAATTTTTTGTTTTGCCCAGATCTTCGGAATAAACGCATACTGGCCGATTATACTGTCAGACAATACCGGCTCATAAGCGTAATCAACCGGATCACCGAATGCTTCCCCGCTGAGGGTCAGTTGAAAAGGTACAGCCTCATCATATCTTCCGGCCAGTATCATTTGCTGTCCCTTATAAAGGTTCGGAAGCCTGGACGGATAGATCTCAGCAAGCAGGTCGGGTTCTGACTGAATGGAGGTGTTGATCAGCACAGGGTTCCGGATCAAGAGGTAAAATTCTGTAATCTTTTCTTCCAGTTCATCACTCCCGAGAAAATCGGCAAGGCCGTTATTATTGGCTGCCAGGGTAGTAAGCAGTCTCTCATTGGTGGAAGAACCAATCCCGAAAGTAAAAATGCTGATCTTCGCTTCATTCTGCACAATCAGGTTATCAATATATGCAATCAGCTGATCTGTATCGGTGATGCCGGCGGTCTGTTGCCCGTCTGTAAAGAATATGATGATATTGGCAGTATTGGATGATGCCGCTGAAAACTGCGGGATGGCCTCACCGAATGCACCTGAAATATTGGTTGATCCTGCAGCCAGCAGATTATCAATATAATCTAGCGCTGCTGATTCATTGGCAGCAGTAAAATCCACATGTTCCCCCCTGAAGCTCTTAATATCGCTGGCAAAATCAATAATGTTGAATTTATCGCCCAGGTTCAGGTTCTGAGTAATGAAGTTTGCAGCATTCCTGGCCTGGACTATCTTATCGCCTGACATGCTTCCGGACCGGTCAATGATCAGTGTAAATACCTTATCTATGACCTTCTGGTTTTCAGAGGGATCAGGTTCTGCTACAAAGAGGAAAAACCCGTTTCCATAGATATCAGGGATCACTGAATCAGGAAGGAAGGTGCTGTAACTGTAAAGTCCCAGTTCCTCCTGGCTTAGCACATACTGTATGGAATAATCCTGGTTTGCCTTTTGCTCAAATGCGGAATAGAATATATTCGCTTCAGTTCCTGTATTGGTAATCGAATCTGCAGTATGGCTCAGCAGTTTAATGTCTGTGATGGTACGGTCAGACACCAGGCTGAATTGCATTAATTGCACGTCAACAGGCCTGTCAATACTATCGGCAATAATATCGTAATCATTCGGATAGTTGTAGTTCACCTTGCCGAGCTTGTATTCCAGTAATTCAACATAGACCAGTTCAATCGTCAGGGTGGAATCCGCAAGGATTGGCTGATCAAGGCTATAGATCAGCGGATTCTCTCCGAGGTATGTAAGTAACTCATAATCAACCGTTGTTTCGCTACCTCCTGAGAGGCTATCCTGCTCGGTGGCTGAGAATTTCGCTTCATACCACTGGCTGTTGGTCTTGTAGAACAAAGAGAGGGCAGAGGCTTCCAATGGAATGGGGAAAGCATACTGGATCTTCAGACTATCCTCAGTAGTGTTTAAAAAAACCTGGGTGGCTTTTGTTATAGCTACCTGTCCATCTACTGATACTTCAATTGTACTCGATATCAGAGGCAGGTATTTAATCCCGGCTGAATCGGGTATGACCACGCCATTGGCCAACAGGGAAGCAGACAGGGAAACCAAATAGATCAACGTAACAATATTTTTCATATCCAGGGGGTTTGTTATAATATAAATAATTTTCAGGAGATTATCAATCCACCGGACGCCCAATGAGCATTAGATTGAACATCAGTCCATATTAATTAGACGCAGATGACCATCCCGGGGTTGCTTCCCCTTAACTCAAAATCGATATTTTTCTATCTTTACAAGTGAACCAGACGCTCCATGAGAAGAAGAGAGATTAATAGAAGGTCAATTTTACTACTGTTGACCTTACTTCTGTTATCGCAATCGAAGACTGTAAAAGCACAGGATGATCCTGTCAATACTACTCAGATTTGGCTTTTTTGGCATTATAATCACTTCTTTAAGCCAGGGTTCAGGTATATACATGACATTGGATACCGGCAGGAGACCCCCCATGATGAATGGACCAGGATACATTACAGACCGGGGGTACAATATTCAGTTGGGAGTATCGTAGATCTCACCGGAGGAGTTGGTTTCTGGTATACTTTTCAGAAGGATCTGCCAAACTCTCTCGAGATTCGTCCCTGGCAGGGGGTGAAAGTAAACTGGCCCCACCTGGGAAGGATAGATTTCGATCATTATTTCAGGCTTGAGGAGCGGTTCAACCTTTACGTGGACGATAGAGATGCATGGTCTTTTGCCATGAGGGGCAGGTATCGTTTTAATTTTACCATACCTATTAATAAGAAAGGTATAATGGACAATACCCTCTTTGCCAAAATAAATGCAGAGTTCTTCATGGATATAGGGAAAAGTATTGAGGAACGATATGTTAGTGACCGCAGGTACACCATGGGACTGGGTTATCGATTCACTCCGAAGTGGCGCCTTGAATTGTTGTATGTGGTAGAACAATCAAAAGCCTTTAGTTCAGAAGGATTTAAGGTAAATTCTCATATCATCCAGTTCCGTCTTCGAACATATATTTTACCTCAAATGTGAACCTGCTAATTTCTACTTTTTGATCCTGTATCTTTGCCAGGAACGGATCCAGGCTACAAGATCTTTTCGCTGGGTATTTGTCAGTGCCTGGTATTCATCTGACCCGTATCCCCAGGAGGGCATTTTTGTCCCTTCCCTGCCAATGCTAATGGTAGCCATGATATACCCGTTGCTTGCTGCACTAAGGAATTCCTGGTTATTCAAGGCCGGTGCTTTTTCTCCTTCACCCTCTTTTCCATGGCATTCCGCACAATGTACTGCAAATAGTTCCCTGCCCGGTCGGGCATTCCCGGGATTGCTTCCCTGGTATATATAATCCCGCTCTGATCGGACATTCTCCCGCATATAGGCAATTATATCACTGACCCCCTGCCGGTCAAGTTTTCCAGCACCTTGCACATCCGTAGACCAGCCAAACATGGCCGTATGAGACCGGCCGCCGGAAATTGTTTCATACAGGTACCGGTCACCGGCCAGGTCCTGGAAATCTGCAGTGAGTATCGCTGGACCGGTATTCCCTTCTCCGAATTCACCATGGCATCTTGAACACAGGTAATGATACTGCAGATCTCCCTGCACGGGATCACCGCCAGGTAGATCAATGGGGATATCATCCCGCGGTCCCCTGCCCCAGGTGCGAATGTAACTGACCAGGTCAGCCAGTTCCTGTGCCCCGTAATGGGTCCAGGCCGGCATTCCTGCGGTATTTCTTCCCGAAACCAGTGTATTGAACAAAAACCGGTCGGACGCCACAGAAAGGAAATCCCCATTGTTCAGTGGCAGGCCAATATCACCCTGTCCTTCCGGTCCATGGCATATATGACAATCTTCATGATAGATTTTCCGGCCATTCTGGACCGAACCGGATGCAGGATTGAATTCTTCAAATGGAAAATTTACAATAAATTGATTTTTCAGGCTGAGAACGAGTGAATCCAGCTCATGGATTTTCAATCCGGAATGCATTGGAAGCCATGAGGCCATCTGCCTTGATCCCCGTCCGTGAAGCAGGGTGAACATGATCATCTCACCGGAAGCCACCCTTATGAAATCATAATTACCAAGGGAAGGTGCTCCCGTTTTGTATGCCTCGTAATCTTTCCCCTCCCCGGATTTCCCGTGACAGGCTGAACAGATCATTGGGTAGATCTGTCCTGCATCTAAAGAACTTCGGATGCCACGGAATTCCTGCAGGGCTTCCACCCCGATATAATCAAACGAGATATCCGGTTTCGCCAGTCCCATTGTAAAGGTCGCCAACGCCTCCAGTTCTTTTTCCGGCAGGTTGATCTGCAGCATGTCTGAACCAGGTGATACCATCTCGGGATCCTGGAAATGTTCCTTCAGCCAGTTGGATATGGTCTGTTCACCCCGGATATTCTTAAAACTATATTCATGTTTTGTTTTTTCACCCTGTTCGGTCAGGTCAGGACCAACAATGCCTCCCACGCCTCTTGCCTGGTGGCAACCCAGGCAGCCTTCTCTATGAAAGATCCCCTTCCCGTGAATGAATGTCTCGGTACCTGCCAGGACAGTT
>JAZGGT010000166.1:0-3081 GCA_036480555.1 Bacteroidales bacterium
TACAGCATGGCAGTCCCGGCCAGGACAGCGCTGCCTGAAATGAATTTTCTTCGTGAGATTCCGGTTTTATGCATTTCCATGATTTAGGGGTTTAATTGTTTAGGTATCATTCTATGATCTTGTTTTCCAGCAGGTAGAACCTGGTGGAATCATGACTTGGATAACGGAATATATCCATATCGCCATCCTGGTCGAAATCAGCAGCCTGTCCGTTGTAGATGCCTTTATCACCTACCTGGAAAGGTTTCCATGAATGATATAGCTCTTCGAGGAGGAATATGTTTACCTCAAAACTTGTAGCTCCGATGTTTACGGCCCTGCTAGGATTTGGTCCGGCCAGGACATCAAAATCCCCATCCAGGTCAAAATCAAAAACCTGCAGGGTATGGCAGGCCGGAATGCTGTCAGTGATTTTGTTCTCTTCCCATTCACCTTTTTTGTCTTGTCTGTACATCGACAATGGATACCCGGACCGTTCAGAATGGCTGATAAATATTTCTGATTTTCCATCATCATCAATATCTCTGATAAAAGCTTTTGTCCCGTTCCTGGACCAGTCCCCCGTCTGGGTATTCCATTTTTCGTCCAGGTTCTCCTCCTTCCAATCCGCTGTAAGGTCCCCTCCCGGATTATAGAAAACATGTGCATCGGCGACTATGTCTGTCCATCCATCTCCATCCACATCTCCTGCATCCATGCCTTCATGAAGGTTATTAAAGCCCAGGTATGATTGCACTTTTTTCCAGGTATCTGCGTCCTGCTGTTGAAAAATGCTTAATGTATTGCTCTCGAAAGTGAGCACAGCCAGGTCCATTTTTTTGTCATTATTGAAGTCTGCCAGGCTAACGTCTTTGATGGCATTGGGGACCTGGCCGACCGGATGTGGTATCCAGCCAGGGTTTTCAAACCAGTATATCACAGCAGCTTCTCCGGCGTTCTCCCATTCTCCAGGATGTTTTGCTGCCAGCACATCCACATCACCATCGAAATCAATATCTGCACATTCCATGTCCCCCATGGCAAACAACCCTCCTCCAGGAGGTGCCATAGCTATCAGATGCTCTTCCCAGGTTCCGGGAGACGTCTGCCCTTCTAAATAGGCAAGATAACCACCCCTGGCGTTGTTGTAAATGAACACCAGATCGGTAATTCCATCGCCTGTGATATCAGCCGGGCAGTGTGCCCAGAGATACAGTGCCGAATCCATGATCACTCGGGATTCAAAACTCAGTTCTTTGCTGCTAATGTTTGTCTGGCATGCTGGTGTGGCCAGCAGGATGCCGATGCCAATGATCAAATTTTGAAGGATCAACTGTTTTTTCATGATTTAGTATTTTTTGGTGGTGCTTGGGTATATCAATTATTCTACCGGCTTAAGAGCAGTTCCATTTCTATGGCTGCCTGTATCACGGCTCCTAGTCCCCGGGGATCATTGTCAAACGTACTCCGGTCCTCATAGAATTGTACGGTATGACCGATCGGTGTACCCCGGCATATTCCGCTTACAATCCCGTCATCACTGATCCTGTCTGAGATACCTTTCCAGCCGCGTTCTGCGTTTTCCCGGTAGGATTCGGGCAGCCATCCTTCACGAATACCCCTGGCAATGGCAAGTACATACATTGCTGAACCAGAGGTTTCCAGGTAGGTTTCGGGATGATCCAGTACCTGGTGCCAGAGACCGCCCTGATGCTGGATGGTAATGAGATTTTCTATATGGGTGTTGAATTGCCGGAGGATTATGGGGTAATCGGGATGATCATCGGGAAGGTGGGCCAGTATCTCTGCAGTAGCCCATATGATCCAGCCATTGGCCCGGCACCAGAAGATCTCGGAATGGCTGTTCGTGGGACCGAACCATCCGTGTTTGTATAATCCTGCCTCCTCATCGAGAAGATATTTTTTAAATTGCAGGACCTGCAGGGCTACATCATCATACCAGGCAGGATCTCCGGTAATCTTAGCCATGCGAAGACTAAAAGCGCCGCTCATAAAAAGATCATCACCCCATATTGAATTTTCAACAGGTTCCGGCCTGCAGAAGGTTCCGTCTTCCAAACGGGATTGCCCGTAGCGAATATAATCTGCCATGGTATTGATCAGGGGAAGGTATTTATCATTGCCTTCAAGGAGATACAGTTCAAGCAGCGGCAGGGCAGGGGATCCGCAATCATCCAGCATGGTCTTCCGGATCATCCGGTGGTAACTGCCCCTGATGGCATGGAGTTCATTATGCTGAAAGGTAAAATAATCCAGGTTGTCCACGGCAAAATCAGCCCACTGGCCTGCAAATCTCACATAGATTTCGTCCCGGGTCACTTCCGCCAGTCTGAAAAATCCCATAAGTGCGGCACCAATTCCATAATGCCAGTCAGCATAAGGTTCACGGGTATATGCATTGTCCGGATTAATATATAATTCTCTCAGCATATTCCTGGGCAATACTTTCCAGGTCAGGAAGGATTCACCATCCGTGTAGACCTGTTTCAATTGCTTTTCCGGAGGGAGTAATTCACCTTTTTGAGATGGTTCAAAGGGTCCGCATACCAGCCATTTTTCCTGCTCCAATGCCGGTGCAAAGGGGGAGAGGCTAAAATCCACAAAACGCTCTTCATCCCCAAGATCATCCACCGGGCGAAGGAATAGGATCCAGTCTCCGGGACCTGCGGTTATACTTGCGAGCAGCTTGTTGTATCCTTCTTTCAGGTGGAAGGCAACAGTTGTGTCAAAATGAAAACGGTTATAGGTATATTCCCGGAAAGTAAAGCCAGGTTTTGCCTTACCGTCAAAGACAGGCTCGTCATTGATCCGGATCATGCAGGCAGCTGAATAACTGATCCCGAAAAGAATACTGGTGTCTTTGGGGGACTGAATGAAACTTAATGCGCAGGCTGTTCCTGACGCTGGCAGACCATAGAGTGCTCCAGGCTCAATACGCTGGATCCTGTGTGTTTCTGATTGAAGCACAGGTTCGAAACTGAAGGAGGTTTCATCCATCACCCTTCGGGCAACAGGAAGGATCTTTTCAAGTGGTGAAACTGCTTCCTCCGGTTGATTGTTACATGATTCAAAGGAAACAAA
>JAZGGT010000167.1:0-9179 GCA_036480555.1 Bacteroidales bacterium
CCTGGTCATGGACAGTAACGGATAAGGATGGAATTCAATTAACAGGTGTTGTAAGCGGCACCTTTGACGCCTATGATACAAATTACGCTATAAAGGGTAAATTAAGAAAACACACAGATAACGCAAACAGATGGGCAACTGAAAGGAATACAGGCACTACATTTTTAGCTTTTGGTGATACACAATACACTTTGATGGATAAAGTATGGACATCAGAACCTGACAGCTCTAAAGGAGGCGCCGGGGACTGGGATGCAGTTATTGATGATTCTTATGACAATGGTGCTACATTAATAAGAGCAGGGGCTTTTGGCGGTTACAGCAGATGGAATGGATCAGCAGTTGTAGGCCCATATAGTTATCCAAGGCCAAACTGGCCATGGGCGGATGGAGCAGAAGATGGGAATAAGGATATATATGATTTATTACAGTTAACAGCAACTGATACTCGTCTTATGTATTCTTTGAATAAATATGAAGATTTATATTTTGAACTTATTTTATCGCCAAAAACAAAAATGTGGGGAACATATTGGGAACACGCCGCATATGGATGTACTGCCACTCAAATAGAAAATTATAGAAAATACATGACAGCACGTTTGAGTGCTTATCCAAATGTTATTTTTCAATTGGTGTATGATATTGATTTTGAAGATGCCGGCGGAGGTTGCGGAGCTAACCCCAAAGGATATGGAGATGAAAATTACGCGTTTGCTCAAAATTGGCTTGATTGGCTGCGGGACAATGACCCGTTTAATACAATGAGATGTATCGGAAATGGAAACGATTATGATGACCCGTTTACAGCATATTACTATAATCAGACAGATCCTCCCCCAACATATCTTCATGATGAAGCCATTGGTGATATAAGCGGAAAAACAGCAGATAAATATTATGGTATAAAAAGTACTCCAATATTTCATGGCGAGGATACATATGAAGTGGATGCTGGCTGGGGAACGGGTACCACTCCATCTGATAATAATCCTGAATATTATTACAGACGTGTTTTCTGGGCGGACATTCTCAGTGGGGCATATCCTTGTTATGGTGGAGGATATAAATCAATAATTCCATATAATGATGCTTATAATAAGGTAAACTTCTTTTCAGACAAAGGAACAATTAATATCAAATTACATGGACAGGACGATGTAATACATATTAAAGACTTTTTTGCCGATAACAAATTAGATATAGCTGATTTTCATCCGGCTGATTCCATGGCTATTAATGGACCATCGGCTCCAAGCCAGATACAGGTTGCATATAATAGTTTGGAAGATGAATATATTGTTTACCATCCTAACGCTACAAAAGGCGAAGCAGATTATGACCCAAATGATTTATGTGAAGATTATAGTGATAAACTTGAAACACTTTTTTCATGTTCAATCAGTAACGCCATTCCGGCTGTCACACTGAGATTATTCAACGGGAAAAAATACATTGTGAAATGGTTTGATCCTTCAACAGGCACCTATTTCAATCAATCTGATCTAATTGGGGCCGGCGTTAATTATACATTAACTGCTCCATCAGCGTTAAGCGGTAAGGATGCAGTCCTGTTATTAGATGGGGAAGCTGATACAAGAGTAGCTATTATAGCACACAGAGGGGGGAAATTATGGGCCCCGGAAAACACCTTAGCTGCATTTAAAAAGTGTGCTGATAATAATCTGGATTGGGAGACTGACCTCAATCTGACAGCAGATGGTGAAATAATACTGATGCACGATATAACAATGGATACAAAAATAGATGAGCTTTCTCCAGGTTCTGCTGTATATCAAAGTATAATTGACAAGATTGCAGCCAGGAATTTATTTGACAGGGTTTTTATAGAAGTGTTTTCGGTAGATGCGGTAAACAAAACAAGAATCTTGAATAATGGGGATAAACTAAAATATGCAATATCAAGCGGATATTTTTCAAGGATTCATGCATCAAGTAAAATAGCTTACAAGGCAGATGACGTGCATGCTGGAGGTGTACCATACTTTTCTGCCCACCCGACTCAAAGCCATGCAGATTGGGATTCTGTAAAAAATTATAACATTGATGGAGTCTCAACAGATAAGGCTGATGTTACATTATTTGTTATTGAAAATGAAATTCCAGCCTGCAGTATTATCAATCCTGTTAATGGTGCTGATTTTAATGGGGGAGCAACAATAACAATTAAAGCAGATGTTGGTGACAGCGATTCAAGTATAACAAAGGTTGAATTTTACAGAAATGGAAGTTTTATTGGCAAAGACACATTAAGCCCCTACACCTTTTTATGGACTGATGTTTCCGAAGGCAGTTATTCTTTAACCATAAAGGTCTTTGACAATGGCATGAGTAAAATATCGGCATCTGTAAATATTACCGTTGAAACAGAATTAACGTCAACAACTGTTCCTGCCAGGAATGAAAGCCCCGTTAAACTCATATTTGATACAGATATGTATTCTGATGTGGACGATGTTGGCGCCTTAGCAATGCTTCATGCAATGATGGATAATATCAACTATTCCACTTTTAAAACATCCTTAAATGCTTGTTCCAGGGTATCCTTAGGCAATGCCCCCATGGCCATTTGTGGTTGTCCGTCCTTTGGTACAAACAGCAGGGATGGGATACTCTGAATCCCGAAGATAGCTGATAGTTCCTTCTGTTCTTCGGTATTTACCTTAAAAATATCAAGTTTGCCATCATACTCCTCTGACAGCTCCTCGAGGATCGGAGCAACCATCTTACACGGTCCGCACCAGTCTGCATAGAAATCAATCACGCATGGCTTTTCACCCTCAAATTTCCATTCCTTATTCTCTTCAAAATTGAATACCTTTTCTTTGAATGTATCCACTGTAAGATGTTCTGTCATCACAAATTATTTTATATGATCAAATATAAATATTTACAAATATACAAATATACCCTTATTGGTCAAATTACATGCCAGATCCTAATGTGACGATTTTATTGTAATTTTGTCATGAAAAATTCAATATTGTCATATCTATATATGAAGAAATGTCTTAATGATGAGATTTTCAGCGTAATTGGGGACATGGCCCAGGAGGAAAACATACCAGCATTCGTGATCGGTGGTTATGTGAGGGATTGTATCCTGGGACGTGATACGCATGATATTGACATTGTTGTACAGGGTAGCGGAATTGAGTTTGCCAGGAAATTTGCCCGCAGCCTGGGAGAGAATATCCCTGTAAGTATCTTCCGGAACTTTGGTACGGCCATGGTGAAATACCGGGAAAAGGAGATAGAATTTGTAGGTGCCAGAAAAGAATCCTATCGAAGGGATTCCAGAAAACCTGTCGTGGAAGACGGTACACTTGAGGATGACCAGAACAGAAGGGATTTTACCATCAATGCAATGGCGATTTCACTGAATAAAGATAATTTCGGAGAACTGGTGGATCCTTTTAATGGCCTGAAGGATATTGAGAACAAGGTCCTAAAAACACCCCTTGAACCTGCACAGACCTTTTCAGATGATCCCTTGCGGATGATGCGTGCCATCCGCTTTGCGGCTGAACTCGGATTTTCCATTGAAGAGGAAACACTCAAGGGCATTAAACAGTCAGCCTTCCGGATAAACATCGTATCAAAAGAGAGGATTACTGACGAACTGAACAGGATCCTGCTTACAGTCAAACCTTCCGTTGGGTTGATACTCCTTGATGAAACCGGACTGATGCCCATCATTTTTCCTGAATTTCATGAATTGAAAGGTGTGCATGAAGAGAATGGGCAGCGGCATAAGGATAATTTTTATCATACCATACAGGTAGTGGATAATATTGCTGCTGTATCTGATAACCTCTGGTTGAGATGGGCTGCCATGCTTCATGATATTGGCAAACCGGTTACCAAAAGATATGATAATGAATCGGGGTGGACTTTCCACGGGCATGATTTCATCGGGTCGAAGATGGTTCCCCGCATCTTCAGGACACTCAAACTACCGCTGAATGAAAAAATGAAATTCGTCCAAAAGATGGTCCTCCTCCATCTCAGACCCATTGCCCTGTCTCCCGAAGGGGTTTCGGATTCAGCCATCAGACGCCTTGTTTTCGATGCAGGAGAAGATCTGGAGGATCTGATGATGCTTTGTGAAGCGGACATCACCTCGAAAAATGAAAAAACAGTAAGACGCCACTTGAGGAATTTTCAAACTGTCAGGGAAAAAGTTGAACTGCTTGAGGAGAAAGATTCTATCCGTAACTTTCAGCCTCCTATCACCGGGGAAGAGATCATGGAAATATTCGGCCTTCCCCCTTCAAAACCTGTCGGCATCATTAAAAAAACCATTAAGGAAGCCATCCTAGACGGGATCATCAGAAATGATTATAAGGAAGCTTATGACCTGATGATTGAGAAGGGGAAAGAACTTGGTTACGAGCCTGTTAAAAAGTGAATCTTCTATGGCTGCACAGCTTTGGTATAAATATCGATAAAAACCGGCAGGTGATCACTGAATCCACCATGGTACCTGTAACCCCGGTACGTCCTGAAGGGACGGCGCCCAAGCCACTGCGGATCATCTTCCAGGAGGAAGTCTGGTGAAAAAACCCTGTATCCTTTCTTGCTGACGCAAAGCCCCTGATCCTGTAACAATGCGCCACTGACCAGGATGAGATCAAATCCATACCACCTCCTACGGTATTTCAGGCTGCCTGACCGTCCTGTCATCGTACTGTCACAAGGGAAATACAAGCGATCATCCCGGATATTTATGGGATACTGAATCCCCAGGCTGTCTCTCAAACTTATATCCGTGACCTCATCGTTAAAATCTCCTGCAACAAGTATCCGGGACTGCTTATCGGCCATTATCAATGAATCAAGGATGTGCCTCAGTACAGCTGCGGCAGCCAGCCTCTCCGGCCTGGATTCCAGGACCCCTTCCCAGCGTGAAGGCCAATGATTAATGAGCAGGTGCAGGCTGTCACCTCCATTGATGATCCCTTTAACATAGAGGATATCCCTGGTAGGATCCGGATTTAGATCCGATCGAGGAATCCGGTAACAATGGTAATGGACCGGTCGGAAGCAGCCGGGCCGGTAAAGCAAGGCAACATCTATACCCCTGGGGTCGGGTGAATCCCGGTGGATGATCCGGTATTCGTGTTTACTCATCGGCGTCTCATTGACAAGCCAGTGCAGGACTAAGTAATTCTCAACCTCACACAATGCTATGAGTTCAGGAGGTTCCCACCCGCCCACGGCCACCAGGACCTTATGGATACGGTTCACCTTGTCCTCAAACTTTTTCCATGTCCAGCCCCTTATCCCCCACGGAAGGAATTCCTCATCAGCAGTCAGGCTGTCATTGAACGGATCAAACAGGTTTTCCACATTATAAAAAACAAAACGCAGCCCGTCCCTGCCTTCCTGTCCGGAGAGCAACATGGGGAGAAGAAGCCCGGCAATAAAAAATATTCTCATCGGCAGTTTATCCTTAATGAACAAACTACCCGCTTATCAGCCTTCAGCTACCATATCCGGTCCCAGGGTACTATTAACATATACGCTTATCGATGGTACACTCAGTAGCATTTTTCTTTCACCTGGTTTAAGCTTCACAGATTTATTGCCCCTAATCATTGATTCCAGGGGGATCCCAAGATAACGGTTCAGAAGGATGATCATCTTCATTGAAAGTGGTCTCTTTTTCTTCAAAATCACAACCTATGATATTAAAGTAATTCCGGATTTCCATCATAAATTGCATTCTTTAAGAAATATTAATCCTTAAATTTGTGAAGTAGTCAAAGATGAATATCATGAATATACAGGCAGAAAAGCTCGAGCTGATCAAGATGCTGCTAAATACCAAGAAACCATCTATACTTGCAAGCATCCTGATAGCTGCCCTGAATAACCCACTACTCTTTACAGACCCTACGGGTTATGATGAGCTCCGCTCGGTATACAATGTAAGCTGCATTAAGCTTATTTTGAAATGGAATCGTTCTCGACCCGCTCATAGGCCCCCATATCGGGTCCTAAAGTCCCCAGTCTGCTGACACCCAGTATATCCAGTGGATATTGGATGGCGATGTCGGGAAAGGCCACATCCTTGGCCGGGGAGAGGGTGTCAAGCTGGAAATTATTGTATTTATAATCTGGATTCACAAACCTCGGGTCTTCAAGATTAATGACATTGACGAAATGCGCCTGGTCATTCAGGTCAAACTCATCGGGATCCACTTTGACAAGGCTATGATCAAAATGGTAAGGTATCTGACTGGATGGATGTTCGTCAACGGCAAGCTCATACTCCTTGTTTCCATACAGGATACAATTGCCGAAATAGGCCTTGTCAATAGGCCTGACCTGAATTCCTCCCCAGGCATCCTGATAATAATTTTTCATAGCGACAGCCGGTGTTGTCCGGTTCGAAAAACCGCTCCCCCAATAATTGGCCACGGTACAGTGATAGAATTCATAACTTCCTCCGATGGACATGAAGATGGAGAATTGTCCACAGCTTCCAATAACCGTATTATCTGCATGTATGGCAGCTCCCCTTCCTATGATCCCGATAGCCGACATATCCTGGATGACACAATTGGTAATGTTCAAGGTTGGTATGCCCGGGGTCATGACCGTATCTGCCCATAATCCATACATGCCGTTTTTTATGGTCACATGTTCAAGGTGATTTTCACGGCTCCCAGGCCAGAAATAAATCCCTCCCCATTGTCCGGGTATATCCCTGTAAAGGTATTCCAGACGGTCTCCCTGGATCACAATGGGCTGTTCCAGGCTGCCATTGGCCAGCAGCGTTCCCTTCACGATCATCCAGGCATCCCTGTGCATGTGTATCCTCACTCCCTCCTCAAGGGTTAGTGTTTGCAGGGAATCTACCATGATGTAATCCAGGATCAGGTATGGTTTATCATTGATCCACGTGCTTGTCTGCAATGTATCACCACTCAGCAAATGTACATCCTGTCCCCAGGCCACCAGATCAACATCCTGCACGTTCCCGTTGGTAAGAAAAACTATGGAATCCTGTATCCGCAATATGGAATCCATGTTATTAGGATCGAGAGTAACCTCGACGAAAATAAACAGGGAATCCTCAGGCGGGATCTCAATATTACTGACCTGGTGGCTTGCATAGCCGTCAATATTCAGCCGGAAAACGGACTGTGTGCCTCCTGCAAGTTCAATGGAAGTGACTTCAATGGGCTGTATATCGTTATTGTAAATCCTGAACCTTTTGGTGGCTGAACCCAGGGTAGTAAATATAGTATCAAAGAATACGGTATCTGTAGAAAATGCCAGCCGGGCATCAGACGAACGGTTCAACTCATATCTCTCACAGGAGATTATGGCTGCAATGATTCCTATGAAAAACAGTATGTTTTTAGGCTTTACAAGCATATTGAAGTCCGCCAAAAATAGTTAAAAATCTGTACCCCGGAATGGCTTTTGATAGTTAAACGCTCGGGGAAGGGAATAATTATCCCTGTGATAATTATATCTTTGGCTTATCAATCACATTACCCCGAACACCATGAACTGCATACTCTGCTATGTCTCAATCATTTTCCTCCTGGTTTTTCATTCCTGTGCGAACAAAACCCAGGTTGACCAGATCCTCCATAATGGTACCATTTACACAGTTGATGAGACTTTCTCAACTGCTGAGGCTATGGCCGTCAAAAATGGTAAAATCCTGGCGACCGGAGAGGCAGATGTAATCATGGGAAAATACACCTCTGCCGAAATCATTGACCTGGAAGGTGGTTTCGTCTACCCGGGATTGATCGATGCCCATTGCCATTTTGTAAGCTATGGCTTGAGCCTTCAGAATGCTGATCTGACTGGAACCAGCTCCTTTGAAGAAATCATCGAGATACTGAAAGAACACCAGGCAAAATACCCTTCGGAATGGATACTTGGCCGTGGTTGGGATCAGAATGACTGGGAGCGCAAGGAATTCCCTTCTAAAGATAAACTTGACCTGGCTTTCTCCGGAAAACCGGTGTTACTGACCCGTATTGACGGTCATGGGGCCATTGCCAGCACGGAAGCATTGCGCAGTGCAAAAGTTACCAGGGAAACGAGCATTGAAGGCGGGGCACTCATAACAAAGGATGGAGCACTGACAGGAATGCTCATCGACAATGCCATCAGCCTGGTGAGAAGGGTAATGCCTAAGGCCAGCAGACAGGACTATATTAATTCACTGATGCAGGGACAAAGGAGGTGTTTTGAAGTGGGACTGACATCAGTTCATGATGCGGGACTGGGTTTTGAGACCATAGCCATGATCGATTCATTGCATGGTACAGGTGAATTGAAAATGAGGATATATGCCATGCTTAGTCCGGGTAAAAAGAACTACGAACAATATCTTCTCAAAGGAATATATAAAACAGAACGGCTGAATGTCAGGTCCATTAAATTATTTGCAGACGGGGCCCTGGGTTCACGTGGTGCCCTGCTGTTTGAACCCTATTCTGACGATACCGGGAACCTGGGACTCGCAGTAAATACGGATAAATTTCTCAGGGAACAGTGTGAGTTGGCTTATGAGCATGGATACCAGGTCAATACACATTGTATAGGGGACAGTGCAAACCGTTGGGTTCTCGACATGTATGGAACCTTCCTGAAAGGGAAGAATGACAGACGCTGGCGCATCGAACATTCCCAGATCATCCACCCGGATGATTTCAGCAAGTTTGGTGAATTCGCTATCATCCCTTCGGTCCAATCCACCCATGCAACATCCGATATGTACTGGGCGGAGGACAGGGTGGGACCTGAACGTATCAAAGGTGCCTATGCCTACAGTCAATTGCTGCAGGAAAACGGCTGGTTGCCAAATGGAAGTGATTTCCCGGTAGAACATATCAATCCGCTATATGGATACTATGCCCTGATTGCACGCATGGACCATGAGGGATGGCCCGCAGGAGGATTCCAGAAAGATCAGGCCTTCAACCGTGAAGAAGCCATCCGGGCAATGACCATCTGGGCAGCCAGATCAGCTTTTGAAGAAGATGAGAAGGGAAGCCTGGAACCGGGGAAACTGGCTGATTTTATCATCACCGGGGAAGATCTGTTCACCGTTCCGGAACGGGATATACCCGGACTCATGATCAGGCAGACCTATATTGGAGGCAAAATGGTTTACACCCGGA
>JAZGGT010000168.1:0-5164 GCA_036480555.1 Bacteroidales bacterium
TGGTTATGACAGCGGTGAAAAGAACACGTTCAACAAGCAAGCAGACGGTATTCAGGTGACCCTCCCTGAGATTCCTGAAGATATCATAGACTATATCATTGTATTGGAATTTTAATGTAGGGCATGGCTTATCTACCGATTGAAAACTATGCCATCATTGGTAACATGCGTTCCGCTGCACTGGTGGGACTGAATGGATCCATTGACTGGTTTTGCTTCCCGCACTTTGACTCCCCGAGTGTATTTGCTGCCATCCTTGATGACAAAAAGGGTGGATATTTTAAAATTTCACCGGTGGATCAGACCAGCAAATGCAAGCAATATTACTGGCCTGACACCAATGTGCTGATCACCCGGTTCTATAATGCTGAAGGCATTGTGGAAATCACAGACTATATGCCGGTAGGGGATGACATTGTGAATGAGTTTGATTACCGGATTGTCAGGCGTTTGAAATGCGTACATGGCAGGGTTCGCATGAAGCTTGAATGTTATCCTGCTTTCAATTATGCCATGGATACACACGAGACAACACTGTCTGAAAAGGGTGCCACCTTTCACGCCCCCGGGCTGAGCCTTGGATTGGCCAGTACCATTCCACTGGAGAAGAACGGCCGGGGAGCCTGTGCAGAATTTGAAATAGGTGATGAAGATGAACCAGGAGTGTTTGTGCTTCACAAGGTAGAAAAGGGTGAAGGATGTACCATTTCATATTCTTCGGAGCAGGCAAATCAGCGATTCAAGAATACGATAGAATACTGGAGAAAGTGGTTATCGAAATCCAACTATAAGGGAAGATGGCGTGAGATGGTGAACCGGTCAGCACTGATCCTTAAACTACTTACCTTTGAGCCCACGGGTGCCATTGTAGCAGCACCAACCTGCAGCCTTCCTGAAGGCATTGGAGGAGTGAGGAACTGGGATTACAGGTATACCTGGATCCGGGATGCGGCCTTTACCATCTACGCATTGCTGCGAATTGGATTCACCGAGGAAGCTTCCAATTTTATGGCATGGACGCTTGAAAGATCCATGGAGGATGACAGCGGAGAGCTGCAGATTATGTATGGTATTGATGGACGGCATGAATTAACAGAACGAACATTGGATCACCTGGAAGGTTATATGGGATCATCACCTGTCCGGATCGGCAATGGTGCATGGGACCAGCTCCAACTGGATATCTACGGCGAACTGATAGATTCCATTTACCTCTTTGACAAACACGTAAGGCCGGTATCATATTACGGATGGAACAATATCTACAAGCATATCCAATGGATCAGTGAGAATTGGGACCGTCCTGATGATGGTATCTGGGAAGTAAGGGGGGGGCACCAGCACTTCGTGTATTCTAAAGTAATGGCCTGGGTAGCACTTGACCGGTCCATTCGCCTGGCAAATAAAAGATCCTTCCCTGCAGACCTTAATGAATGGACAAAAGTACGTGATAAGATCTTCCTCGAAGTGGTGGATAAAGGCTGGAACAAGGAGATGCAGGCATTTGACCAGTATTATGGCAGCAATACCCTGGATGCATCAAACCTGATGATGCCCCTGGTCTTTTTTATGTCGCCCTACGATCCCATGATGTCTAAAACCATAGATGCCATCCTGAGGCCACCACATAAAGGGGGACTCGTATCCAACAGCCTGGTGTACCGTTATAATGTTAACGAGGTAAATGATGGATTATCGGGTGATGAAGGGACCTTTAATATTTGCACTTTCTGGCTGGTGGAAGCACTCACACGGTCCGGGAAGGAAAATCCCCAGCGACTGGAACAGGCAAGGCTGATTTTTGAGCAGATGCTGGGGTATGCCAACCATGTAGGCATGTATTCCGAACAGATCGGCCTCCATGGGGAAGCTCTGGGGAATACACCCCAGGCATTTACCCACCTGGCCCTGATCAGTTCAGCCTATAACCTGGACAGGGCCCTGGGCTAGAGCACATATTTTTCACCGTCCTTTCAGGAGAAGGCATTACTAACCCTGGTTCGAATGTATTTATTATTCATCAGCAGGAGGATCAATTCTATGATCAGACCCCTGAAAATTCCTGCCATGTACATCACTCGCATAAACCTGTTCTGGTTCCTGTTGAACCGGACTACGGACCTGAGGGAAACAGAATCATAATCTGGATCCAGGATCATCCTTGCTATTTCCTGACCCGATACAAGCGACTGGTAAATTCCTTCCCCCGACAATCCGGATGCCAGTCCAGCTGCTTCACCCACAAGGAATATATTGTTGAAACGAACTCCGCGAAAATCATAGCTTATCGGAGAGGACTCGAGAATTGCGTCCCCGGTATCAATTCCTCGCAAGCTAAGCCAGGTGTGAAAATTCTCCTTGAGTTTGGATGCCTTCATTAACCTGGGATCACAGCAGCATCCTACAGCAATGCTGTGGCGATGAGGGAAGACCCATGCAAACCAGGATTTGAAAAACCTGGAATGAAGGTAGATCTGCAGCATCGGGGTCACATCTTGTACAGGCAGGGTGTACTGTATGCCGATCAGTCTTTTCACAACCGGGATGTTGAGATAACGGCGGACGATGGATGCGTAACCGTCTGCACCTACAATATTCCGGTATCCATATATTGTACCATCTTTAAGGGTGACAGTATCAGGGTCAATCCCGGTAACCTGGGCATTGATTTGGACAGTAACACCGGATTCTTCCAGCCTGTCGCGCTGCCATTTTCCCAGATTTTTTCTGTCTACGGTAAATAACAATGGGGATGGCGTATTAGAAAAGCTTTGGTTTCGGGGAGAGAAGAGGGTGGCATCACAAATCTTCTGTTCGATGATATGGTCAGGAACCTCCAGTATGGACTTAGCCTTCCGGGTCAATCCTCCGGCACATAGCTTGTCTCCAAAAACATCATCTTTTTCGAGAAGCAATACCCTCTTATCAGATTTGCCGAGTGTTTTAGCACATATCAAACCCGCCGGTCCACCTCCAACGATGATTACATCAAAGACCTCCATCATCTGTGTGGTTTTACTGGCAGGGGAGATGCTACATCAGTACGATACCTGTCTTACGGCAGTGTTCAATCATTTCTCCGGGCCAGATACTTGCCTGTACCTCTCCGATATGCGCTTTTCGGAGGAAATACATGCATAACCTTGATTGGCCTATACCGCCACCGACTGATTCCGGGAATTCCCCACTCAGCAACCTTCTGTGGAATAAGAGATCTTTTCGCTCCATTTTATCCTGAATTTCAAGCTGCCGGAGCATGGCTGTTTTATCGACCCTGATGCCCATTGAGGATAATTCGAAGGTATCTTCGAGCATGGGGTTCCAAATGATGATATCACCATTCAAACCCTTGTATCCATTCCCGGTATCTGTCGACCAGTCATCATAATCCGGTGCCCTGCCATCATGGGGTATGCCTGAAGGAAGTTTGTACCCGATCCCGATGACGAAAGCTGCCCCATATTCCCTGGCGATCATTTCTTCCCGCTCTTTGGATGTCAGGTCCGGGTATTTTTCATACATCTCTTCGGCATGAATAAAGTGGATATCATCCGGGAGCAGAGGTACTATTTCCGGATAATTCTCATAAACGATGAACTCGGTTCGTTTGATCACGGCATAGATATGCCTGACAATGGCCTTCAGGTAGGCAAGATTCCGCTCTTCCGGCAGAAGTATCTTTTCCCAGTCCCATTGGTCCACATAAATGGAATGTATGTTGTCCAGCTCCTCATCCGGCCTGAGTGCATTCATATCGGTATAGATGCCATAACCATTTGCAATACCATAATCTGCAAGCATCATTCTTTTCCACTTGGCAAGGGAATGCACCACCTCAGCAACTGCTTCATTCATGTCTTTGATCTTAAATGAAACAGGACGTTCAATGCCATTCAGATCGTCATTGATGCCGGTCCCACGCAGCACAAATAGCGGGGCGGTTACCCTTCTCAATTTCAGTTCGGAGGCAAGGTTCGATTCAAAAAAATCCTTGATGAGCTTGATTGCTTTTTCCGTCTCCTTCAGGTTAAGGATAGATTTATAACCTTTGGGGATGTGAAGTCTCATAATCTTTTTACCATTAAATAAACATGTATACCGCAAAAGTAGTAAATAATATATCTAATCACAGGACAACATTTTGCAGGATGACAAGCACCAGATAACAAGCCGATTGGATGAACATGTGATTTTTATTGATGGGCATTTCCAATCCGGTTCAGCTCCAATCTTTACGAAAAACTTAGTCATATTTGCAACAAACATGATATCAGGCACTTATGTCAATAAAATAAATGCGGTCCTTTCGCTATATAACAAAAACCGTTTTTGATGAAATATTTTTTGAAGTAAGTTGAAATGGATAAATTAGTTACTTAGAACTTAAGTAAAACTCTGATAACTAAATATTAAGGTCATGCAAAAATTACTGCACTATTCAAGACTGCTAATGATCGTTTGTTTAATAACAAGCTTATTCTCCTGTGAGCGCCTGTCTGAGCTCTACAGGATGAGTGATACAACCGGGACCAAGGTCGTGCAGGGATCTGATGAAACTGGAGGTGAAAAGCCTGAGGACCGCTGCGGGGAACCGGTTATCATCCCACTCGTTTCAAGAGATAATCAAACATACAGCCCCGGCAATGTCATTGTTACAAATGATGAACAATTCCTTACTGTAAAATTTGAAGTCACAGAAGGGGATTGGGAATTTGATATGATATATCTTTATGTGGGACCACGTGATTTTATTCCTCTTGATGAGACTGGTTCGTATCCTGCATTCTGGAGTTTTGACCACCAGTATGCTGATATACCTGTTGCTTCCTATACCTTTCAGATATCACTGGCGGGCCTGGATGATTGTTTTAAGATCCTGGCCCAGGCACGTGTCGTAGACAGTAAAGAGAATAAAGTGGTATTGTGGACTGAGGGCATCAACCCGGAGGAATGGTCCCAGGGACCATTCTATACATACTATTGTAAAGAAAATTGCAAAGAAATCTGCGGTGGTTGTAAAATGGGCATCTACCGTACCCAGACACCGGGAGGATGGGGAGCCAAGGCTGCCGGTAACAATCCGGGGACTTACCGGGATCTAAATTTCGATAATGCTTTTCCGAATGGATTGGTAGTAGGTGATCCTGATAATTATTTCATCGAA
>JAZGGT010000169.1:0-4424 GCA_036480555.1 Bacteroidales bacterium
GAAAGGATGATTAAGCAGGCCGTTCAGCTGCTGGGCAATGAGGATCAAAAGCGTGATTTATCAGAAAATATAGCCAATCTGGCACTTCCGGATTCGGCCGGCATCATTGCCAGGGAAATTGTGTCAATGCTGAAGTGATGAAGAAAGAGGATTTACGTAGCGTCGAAAATATCTATATGATAGGGATAGGAGGCATTGGTATGAGTGCCCTGGCCAGGTATTTTCTGAGCCTGGGTAAAACAGTCACCGGTTATGACCGGGTATCAACCCGGTTGACCGATGACCTGATCAAGGAAGGCTCTGATATCCATTTTACAACAGATCTTACCTATGTAAAGGAGAAGTTTACCGATGTAGACAACCTGCTGGTGATTTATACACCGGCCATTCCTGCTGATCACCTTGAGCTAAGCTTTTTCAGGAAGGGCGGCTATCAAATGATGAAAAGGGCCGAGTTGCTGGGCATTATCTCTGACAGTGAAAACTGTATCGCCGTAGCCGGCACACATGGGAAAACAACGGTTACAACCATGGTAACTCATCTGCTGAAAGTGGCCGGAATTAGATGCAATGCTTTTCTCGGTGGCATTTCCAAAAATTACCAGACCAATGCCGTCCTCTCAGGAGAGGAAGGCTGGATGGTACTTGATTCGTATGAGTTTGACCGCTCATTCCTGCATCTGCACCCCGACATATGCATTGTCACTTCCTGTGACCCTGACCATCTTGATGTATATGGGTCGGTCGAAAATTTAAAAGATACATTCTGCCAGTTCATCAGCCAGACCGATCCGGGTGGACATATCATCTACCATCAGGATGTACCGCTTGACTGCATCAGGACACTTCCGCCGAAGTCCTGGTCATATGCCCTGGAGGAAGGCGCAGATTTTACGGCCGTAAACCTCAGTTTGAAGGATGGCCTGTACCGGTTTGATGTGGAGACACCAGAGGGGTTGATAGCCGATGTGGGATTGGGTGTTCCGGGATTGATCAATATTGAGAACGCCCTTTCTGTGGTAGGCCTGGCCAGGTTGCTGAATATCGGTGATGATCTGGTCAGGGAAGCTCTAAGCACATTTTCGGGTGTGCAGCGGCGATTTGATGTAATGATCAACCGGACAGGCATGGTATATATTGATGATTATGCACATCATCCCAGGGAACTGGATGCCTGTATTCAATCTGTCAGGAAGATCTATCCGGACAGGAAAATTACCGGGATCTTCCAGCCCCATCTCTATAGCAGGACCAGGGATTTTGCGGGTGAATTTGCCAGGAGTCTATCCCACCTGGATGAATTGATACTGCTGGATATTTATCCGGCCCGTGAAGCGCCCGTGGAAGGGGTTGATTCGAGACTGATCTTTGATCAGACCGATATGGCAGATAAAGTGCTTATAAATAAGGAACAGCTGCTGTTGGTGCTGGAAGAAAGGCAGCCAGAGGTACTCCTTACCCTGGGAGCGGGAGATATAGACCAGTTTGTAGAACCCATTGTAAAACTTTTTGGAGGGGGCCCAGTCAAATGAAAAGGATGGTAAACATATTGCCTGGCATTTTTATAATCACTTACCTGCTTGTGGTACTGGGATTTGTAAGGGATGCCCATGATGGAGTACTTTGCAATGGGATAGATGTGCATATTAAGGACAGCCTGGAACACAGTTTTATCAATGAATCAGACATTAGGAACCTGATCCGCCTCGAACACCCAAAGATAGCTGGTACTCCGTTGTCAGGCCTTGATGCTGCTAAAATGGAAGAAAGTCTCCGGATGGTCCCGGTCATAAAAAGTGCCCAGGTGTACAAGACAGTTGAAGGCAGGCTGGTCATTGAAGTGGCCCAGCGTAAACCCGTCATCCGTGTTGAAGACAGGGATCACCGGCAATACTTTCTTGACAGGGACGGGAATGTAATCCCGGCAGCTGCCGGTTATGCCCCCCATATTTTACTGGTCAACGGCGAGATCGACGGAGCATACAGGAAGCAGCAGAATGTGCTGGAGGGTGGGGCGGCTTCATCAGGTGACAATATCATGAATGATATCATTGCACTGGCCAAATTCATTGCCGGTGATCCATTCTGGGATGCCCAGATCGTGCAGGTCTATGTCAACCGGGAAAGGGAGTTTGAGCTGATACCCAGGGTTGGTGCCCAGATTATCCTGTTCGGCGATGGAAGCCGGCTGGAACAGAAATTTTTCAAACTCGGGACCCTGTACCGTGAAGGATTCAGGCAGAAGGGATGGAACCAATACGAAATCATAAACCTAAAATATAACCATCAGGTAATCTGTACAAAAAGATAGAATCATGGCACAAAAAGAACATTTACTGGCAGCGGTGGACATCGGTACCACCAAGATCGTATCCATCGTTGGGAAACTAACCGAAAACAAAAAACTGGAGATCCTTGGTATGAGCAAAACAGTTTCAAAAGGTGTGAAACGGGGTGTTGTTCAGAATATTGAGGAGACAGTTAATGCAATCAACACAACCGTTACCGAGGTCAAGAAGCAAACAGGTATACAATTCAAGGATGTATTCGTGGGTATAGCAGGACAACATATTAAGAGTGTCCGGAACAGGGGATATTTTAACCGGGATTCCTATGATGAAGAAATCACCAAGGCCGATATACAACGCCTGGTGGATGATATGTACAAGATTCCCATCGATGCAGGAGAGGAAATCATTCATGTTCTGCCACAGAATTTCGTTGTTGACAACGAAACGGGTATAAAAAATCCTGTTGGTATTTCCGGGAGAAGACTGGAGGGTAATTTTCATATCGTGATAGGCCAGATTGCTTCGGCCAAGAATATTTCCAAGTGTATTGACCGGGTAGGATTGAATGTCGAGGATTTGATCCTTGAACCGCTGGCCTCCTCAGAGGCTGTATTGACTGAAGATGAAAAAGAAGCCGGGGTGGTGCTGGTGGATATCGGGGGCGGGACTACAGATATTGCCGTATTCTATGATGATACCATCAGGCATACGGCGGTTATTCCGTTCGGCGGGAATGTTGTGACAAATGATATCAAGGAGGGATGTTCCATTCTTAAAAGGCAGGCTGAATCTCTAAAAATCACCTTCGGATCAGCCCTTGGGGATCTTGCACAGGAAGACAAGATAGTAACCATACCGGGGATCAGTGGACGGGATCCCAAAGAAATTTCTTTCAAGAGCCTGGCATATATCATCCAGTCCAGGATGGAGGAGATCATTGATGCCGTCATGTTTGAGGTTGATAATTCAGGAGTTATTGATAAACTCAGTGCAGGAATTGTTTTTACAGGTGGTGGAGCCCTGCTGCGACACCTCCCGCAACTGGTCAAATTCCGGACCGGGCTTGATGTCAGGATAGGATACCCGGTTGAACAACTGGCTGCCGAAAGCATTGAAGAAGTCAATCAACCCATGTACTCTACGAGTGTGGGACTTCTCCTGAAGGGATATGACAACAAACAAAATCAAAAGGAAACAATCCAGGATGTACATGCAGATAATCCTGGGGAAGAGGATCCGAATGTCCCGGGAGACGAGAATAAAATCAAGCCTAATATCATAGATAATCTGAAAACAACGATTGACAGGATTTTTAAGGAGAATGACCCAGAATGGAAGTAGTATGAAAAAACAAAAGATTATGTCAGAAGAACTTATCAATTTTGAACTGCCCGTAAATAAATCCAGGGAGATCAAGGTAATCGGCATCGGCGGCGGCGGCAGTAATGCAGTGAACCATATGTGTAAACAGGGCATCAAGGATGTGGATTTCATCATTTGTAATACTGATGCGCAGGCACTGGTAAGCAGTCCCGTCCCCGTCAGGATACAACTGGGGGAATCACTTACAGAAGGCAGGGGTGCTGGTAATAAACCTGAAATTGGCCGGCAGGCTGCCATCGAGAACCTGCAGGATGTTATCGAAGCCCTGGAAGGCAATACCAAGATGGTATTCCTTACCGCAGGAATGGGCGGAGGAACGGGAACGGGTGCCGCCCCGGTCATAGCCAAAGCCACAAAGGAGCTGGGGATCCTTACTGTAGCCATTGTTACCATACCATTCCGCTTTGAAGGGCAACAGCGGATCAACCAGGCTATCGAAGGCATTAACCAGCTGGAGGAACATGTTGACTCTCTCCTGGTCATCAATAATGAAAAACTCAGGGAAATCTACGGTGATCTGAAATTGTCAGAAGCTTTCGCCAAGGCAGATGATATACTGTCAATGGCAGCCCGGGGGATAGCTGAGATCATTACTGTACCGGGCTATATCAACGTTGATTTTGCAGACGTTGAGACCGTCATGAAAGACAGTGGTGTTGCTATCCTCGGTTCAGGAACTGCCACGGGTGAAGGCCGTGCGGTCAAGGCCATCGAAACCGCCCTGAATTCTCCTTTGCTGAACAATAATGA
>JAZGGT010000170.1:0-9628 GCA_036480555.1 Bacteroidales bacterium
CTCTACTTCTGCTATGAGAAAAAGCTACGATCGGGTGATGCAGGATCATAAAATGCTGCCCCAGTATTTTATGGACAATGGCTATAAGACAATGGCTGTGGGTAAAATTTTCCATCAGGGGGGTACCGATTATAAGAATAAAATTGATGATTTTTGGGATGAGGTAGCACCCGAATATGATGTGCCCAAGGATTTGAAAGATCGCGGTGACGGATACGGTGGGACCAAATTTTATCCCTTTACCAAAAACGGCAGCCAGATAGTAAATCATTACGGAAAAGAGTTTAACAGTGGACACTCATTGTGCTGGGGAGCTCTGGACCGTGAAGATATGCCGGCGGGTAAAATGTTCGATGAATTGATTTCGGAATGGGCCGTTGGATTTGTGCGGCCTCATGTTCCATATACTGCACCAAAAAAATATTTCGATTTATATAACCCTGATGAGATAATAATACCCGACGTACCTGATGGTGAAATGGCTGATGTCCCGATGATGGGTAAATCAATTGCATTCGGGACAATTAAAATTGGCGATCATTACGCAGTTACCAACCTGAGTGATTCATACTGGAGAGAAATGGTTATGGCGTATCTTGCCTGTATATCATTTGTTGATGACCAGGTGGGAAAAGTAATTGAAGCACTGGAAAAAAGCAGTTATGCCGATAATACCATTGTCGTCCTTTGGTCAGACCATGGACAACATCTTGGTGAGAAAAAACATTGGAGGAAACAAGCTCTGTGGGAAGAGTCAACAAAGGTTCCACTGTATTTTAAGATCCCCGGGCATCAAACCAAAGGTGTACAAAGTAACCGCGTAGTTAGTCTTTTGGATATTTACCCGACACTTGTTGATTTATGCGACCTGCCAAAAGCTGAGAAGTTGGATGGCCATAGTTTAGTGCCCCTTCTCCATAGCCCGGATATGGAATGGGAAAAAGCAGTGCTCAGTACCTGGTATTATAAGAATCATGCCGTTCGAAGTGAAAACTTCAGGTATATTCATTAGCGGGATGGCAGTGAGGAACTCTATGGCCACCGTAATGACCCGGGAGAACACTTTAACCTGGCTGAAGATCCTCAATACGCTGAAATTATTGCAAAACATAAAAAATGGCTGCCGAAAACCAATGCCTTACCTGCTGGCACCGCTGAATGGAGAGGAGATAAGCTTGATCGAAGAATCAAAGACTGGACTGCAAATGACTCAATTCCCAACTGGTTAAAGTAATGGTTGAATAGATTCAAATAATAATAAAACCAACAAACCATGAAACAGAATTATTTAAGAATGACACTCGTGTTTTTTTTGATTTTCATTTTGTATGCCTGTTCCCGGAATACAACGGAAGGTCCATATTTTGCTACCGGAATTAAAATAGGAGAAGTATCCCAAACGGAAGCAATTGTCTGGGTTCGTTTAACCGAAAATCCCGAACGTATCTGTAATGATGCTCCCATGCCTGAAGTAAGGTATAAGGATCCTGAAACCGGGGAGATGGTAGAACGCAGGGGCAGGCCGGATGCAACACCGGTGGTTACCTATCCTGAGGGTCATACCATAAAAACCATACAGGGAGCAAACCCGGGGAGGGAGGGTAAAGCACGTTTAAAATACAAGGCAATCGATGACAATAAGTGGACAAAGATGGATTGGCGGGCAGTTGACCCGGATAAAGCATTTACCCATCAGTTTCAACTTACTGATTTATCAGCCGGGGAAGAATATGAACTGTTGGTGGAGGCCAGTCCGGATGGCAAAAAGGTCAGTGCATCCCTGGAAGGTAAATTTAAAACGGCCCCGCCTGCAGATGTTCCTGCTGAAGTTAATTTTATTGTTACCACAGGTACATCCTATGGGGATGTGGACAGTGAAACGGGTTATAAAATTTATCCCAGTTCATTAAAACTTGATCCGGAATTTTTTGTGCATACCGGCGACATCCTTTATTATGACGGAATGGGAAAAACTGCTGATCTGGCAAGGTGGCACTGGGACAGGATGTACAGTTACC
This sequence comes from Bacteroidales bacterium, assembly GCA_036480555.1. Classification (GTDB taxonomy): domain Bacteria; phylum Bacteroidota; class Bacteroidia; order Bacteroidales; family SM23-62; genus SM23-62. The sequence continues at coordinate 2,019 of JAZGGT010000170.1, forward strand.
ACAATAATATTGAATATCATCGCCAGGTGGCAAGCTATTTTATAAAGGACGACCATGACACCTGGATGAACGATTGTTACCCTGGCATGGAGACCAGGTTTATGGGTGAATTTACCTATGAGCAGGGTACCCGGATATTTCTCGATGAAGTACCAATGGGGGAGAAGACATACCGTACTTTTCGCTGGGGAAAGGACCTCCAAATCTGGCTGGTGGAGGGCCGTGATTATCGCAGCCCGAACCCTATGCCCGATGGTCCTGAAAAGACAATATGGGGGAAGGAGCAGATGGAATGGTTTAAATCAACTGTTGAAAATTCGGATGCTACATTTAAGGTACTTATCAGTCCAACCCCGATTGTAGGACCCGACCGGGAAAATAAAAATGACAATTATGCCAACGAGGGATTTAAACATGAAGGTGATCTTGTACGGAAGTTTATCAGTGAGCAGAAAAATATGGTAACTGTCTGTGGGGACAGGCACTGGCAATATATTTCCAGAGATGCAGAAACCGGATTGCTTGAATTCAGCTGTGGTCCGGGAGGTGATGATCATGCCGGTGGCTGGAGACAGGAAAACAGACTCCCTGAGCACATTTACCTGAATGTTGTGGGTGGGTTTTTGGAAGGTACTGTTAATCGAACCGATGGAATTCCGAGATTAATTTTCCGTCATTTTAGTCCGGATGGTAATCTGTTAAATGAGTATATTGTGAATTCAGAATAAACCAAATATCAAATACATTAATCATGAAAACATCAAGAAGAGATTTTTTAGCCCTGTCCGGTGCCGGATTGCTGGCTACATCATTGCCAGGTGTATCTGCCATTGCAAGTCCACCATCTTCAAATCTATCGAAATTCAGTTTTGACCTGGGGATAGCATCCTATACTTTCCGGAAATTTTCCCTAGAAGAAACACTCAGCATGACAAAACGCCTTGGAATAACAAGGATTGGATTTAAAAGCTTCCATCTGCCCTTGGATGCATCTGATGAATTAATCGCTTCAACAGTTGAGAAGTGCGAAAGTGAAGGAATTGAATTGTATGGTGGAGGAGTAATTTATATGAAGACCAGGGAGGAGGTTGACAATGCCTTTGAATATGCACGGAAAGCAAAAATGAAAATGATAATCGGTGTGCCCGCGCATGAATTATTATCCTATACAGAGAAAAAGGTAAAGGAATATGGGATTAAGCTTGCCATTCACAACCACGGCCCGGGCGACGACCTATATCCAAGCGCTGAGAGTGCTTATGTATTAATTAAAGATATGGACCCCGGTATGGGACTCTGCATTGATATTGGCCATACCAAACGCATCAACCGGGATCCGGAACAGGATCTTGTCGACTATTTTGACCGGGTCTTTGACATCCACATAAAAGATGTGACAGCAGCCAGCAAAGAAGGTTCTACCTGTGAGGTTGGCCGGGGAGTTATTGATATCCCTTCCTTTCTGAAGACGGTAATAAAGAAGAAATATTCCGCGACACTCGCCTTTGAATATGAGAAGGATGCCGATGATCCGTTTCCCGGACTGTGTGAATCAGTTGGTTATGTGAGAGGCGTATTGGCAACCTTATAGAGCTTATGGGTATAATTGGCAATCTAAATCAATAAACAATGCGAAATTTACTTTTTATGTTTCTGGTAACTGCTTCCTTGTCTATTAGTGCCAGTGGTCAATATCCCTGGTACACACAGGGAGATTTTACACCGGAATTCAGGATGGAATTCACCGTTTCAAATCCCCTGGATATTGACCGGCAACATTGTCAGGTTATAATCAAACGTGAAAATTTCCCAATCCCTGATCTCCACGAGATGTGGGTCACGGTTGTTGATCCGGAAGGGCAGCCGTTTGAAGGGCCGACGGAAGAGTTGCTTAGTCTGCAGGGTGGACACCAACTGAGAGAGGAGACCAATGGGCACGCTGTCTTTCACCAATTGGATGACCTGGATAAGGACGGGATCTGGGATGAACTTTTTTTCCAGGTAGATATTCAGGCAAAGGCCAGCAAGACCATTTTCATATACCTGGGAGAAAATATCCGCGGCTGGAACAAGCATTTCACCCATGCCAATATTGGAAGCTATGCCCGGCACCAGATGCCTTTCTGGGAGAGTGAAAATGTAGGCTGGAAAATATGGTTCGCAAACTGCTGTGATGTTTTTGCCAAACGTAAGCCCGTTTTGATGTCAAATCACCTCTATATGGATAATGTCGATGGTTATGGCGTTTCGTTGATCAATGAGGACTGGGGATCGGATATCCAGGGAGTAGCAGGTTCTCTGGGTGCTGGAGGGATCTGCCTGTTTGAATTTCCTGAATTCCCTGATTCTGTTTCCATGCCCAGGTTCACTCCGGCTCAATCAGAGCTGGCCCCCGGGAGCCTGTGGAATGCAGGGCAGATCAGCGATACGCGCTATGCCTACGAAGTGGTGGTCAATGGACCGGTTCGCTCAATCATTAAAATCAAAGGCATGAATTGGAATTCAGGCAGTGGGTTTTATGAATATGAACAGCTTTATACCGTGTATGCAAAGCAAAGTTATTGTACATCCAGGGTAACTTTCACCACATTTCAGCCAAAAAAATCAGGTGTGATGATGGCCTGTGGTTTTAAGAAAAAGCCACAAGAAGATAATTTCATCCTGGAGAATGGGATGATCATATCGTCAGGTCCGGAAGCCATCCGTGATCCGGAAAAGATTGATGACAGGGAGGACTACCAGGTAGATTTTATTGGAAGCGCATTGGTAGTTAAGGATATTTATCATCCCGAATACCAGTTTGTCCCATCTTATCATGGCAACCATACATTTAAGATTACACCCGGGCAGAATAATAGTTACGAATTTTTGCTGGCCTCCGCCTGGAGCGAAGGGGCAGTGTATAATAATAAAAAAGACTTTACTGACTACATCAGAAAATCGGCACAGGAATTCAATAATCCCCTGGAGGTTCAATTTGCGGGTACCGATGAAAAATGACCGGTATACTAACCTCATCCCATTACATAGAATGTTAAAGTTGTTGTTTACTGGCGCCTTAAATAGTTGGACGAAAAAGTGAAAACAAGATTACATCCAATTGTTTTTGTTGTTCTGACTTTACTAGGGGAAGGTATTGTATCTCAGGTGTATGCCGGTAATATCGTTTATCCCTGGAGGGCAGCTTCTGCCATTGTAAAAAATGGCAATAGTTTTGAAATTCTTTATAATAATATCAATTCTACTGTTATTGATTCAGTGATACTTGAAGGACCATATAACCGTGTAATCCTGAAAATAGATTCGGTAAATACCGGAAGGTTTGAGTACGACACCTATACCCATACTGCAACCAACAACAAAATATGGGTAAATGTACCTGAATCATCTCCTGAAGAAAAGTACGATTTAATTGTTAAAAGCGGTGGTGAAACGCATATTTCTTTACAATCGGTAAAGGTAGTACGTGAATTTAATACCAGGCATAGTTTTATTCATATTACCGACCTTCATATTTCGAGACAGTGGGTTGGGCATGCTGAAAACGGGTACGCCAAAGAATTGGAACTTCTGGATAATTTTATCAAGGTGGCAAATATTTTAAATCCTGATTTTGTGATAATAACCGGAGATAATATCCATGATTATACACGTTTTAATGCGGATTCAACAGGATGGGGCGGAGATTTGGTCAGGGCTGCCAACCAGTTACCCCTTGTTGAGGAGAAATGGAAGAATTATTATGAAGGGGCAAACGGTTTTTCAGGAATCCATGGGTTAAATGCGCCAACCTTTACCGTCCCGGGGAATCACGACTTTTATGGAATCTCAGAAGATAACCACCCGGCGAAAGCAGCTCAATGGAATTATTTATGTGGTAAACGTGTATATGGCTTTTCCTATGCCGGGACTAGGGTCATTTTTGCAGACGATTATTTAGGCGATCCATTGATAGATATCCCGGACAAATCACCAATGTCGGGACTTCAGGGGAAAGTCCTTGAATCATACCTGGAAGAAAATGGAGAAGGGCAAATCCGTATCCTGGCCCAGCATAAATATGACCGGATCGATACAGCTTTTTGTGATAGACACCAAATAGCCATCTTATTAAATGGACATAGCCACAAGCCCTTTTATGAATTTATTGGAGCCACACCTACTATAAGCATTCGTCCGGGAACCGTTTCTAAAAGCGGGTGTAATGACCCGGAGCATGAACTTGGGTATTTCAGGGTTTTTTATATTGATGGGGAAACATTTGAATTTAGTCCGGCTTTAAGGTTCTGCAAAGATCCATTTGTACCATATCAAGACCTGGAACTCAATCTTACTTTGGGATATGAGGAGCCCAATGACGGAACTTCAAATTATAATAAAGCAACCATTATAAATAAGTTACCAATTGATTTGCCAGGCTGTAAAATACGATTCATAATGAGAAAAGGGAATTATCATGTTTCAGGGGGGATAATTTCACAAATTATTGAAGCAGAGAAATTTTCTATAGTGGATGTACGGCTAGATGTTAGCTCTGATCAGAAAGAAATAGTAGAAATAGCTCGAAAGTAAATTATAGGTTCTCAGAAATCAACACATTATGAAACAAAGTATTATTAAATGTTTTCTTTTACCGATGATAATGTTCATCCCTGTTGGTAAAGCCTCATGTAAGGAGCTCAAAGGAACAGAATCCGATTCAGTGCGATATCTGCATCTCATATTTGAAAATGTTGATATAGAAAAAGATATTGTATTCGGGGAGGAGGTCAACTATAAAGGTGAAAATGAGAATCTTACATTGGATGTTTATACTCCCGCCGGAGATAAAGAAATAAACAGACCAGCCATATTATGGATTCACGGAGGAGGATTCAGGTACGGCAATGACAAAACCCAGAGTTACATTGTTGCCATGGCTACCAGGTTTGCCAGGAGAGGTTATGTAGGGGTAGCCATTGATTACAGGGTTCGTGAAAATCCAAGAGATGATATAGAAGGAACCCTGACCCATGCCCTTGAGGATGCCATGTCGGGACTCAACTGGCTCAGGAGCAATAGTGAAAAATACAATATTGATAAGAATAAAATTGTTGTGGGGGGCGGTTCGGCCGGGGGAATGATTGCAGTGATCCTTTGTTATAAGGACGGTACAGATTCCGAAAAATGGGATAAAAGCGGGATCATCGGCCTTGTTAACTTATGGGGAAGCCCCGACCCCTCATGGAGGGTCTCAATGGTTGATAAAAATGACCCTCCAACCATCATTGTACATGGTACAGAAGATCCATTGGTTCCCTATATTAACTCAGAACTATTGATGAAAGAGCTCAAACGGCATAAGGTAAAATGTGAGATAATCCCAATTGAAGGTGCAGGACATACTCCGGCCGGGCATATGGATGAGTTCGCAGTTAAAATAGCTCCATTTCTGTATGAATTATTATCAGACCGATAATTTTGGCAGCCGCAGGTAACAATTACATGTATTTGAACACATCATCACATGTTTGAACTTCTACAAAGAATCAGAATCATGAAAATGAATAACTTCTTATTGGTGGTTATCATATCATTATTCACTCATGGACTCAGATCTCAGCCCTCAAGATCGTTTGAGCTCAGGTATTTTTCTAATGATCCCATGGCGAATGGAGAAACAGACTTCAAGGGTGAGACCCAGGTATTTGATACACATCAGCGTATTGAATTCCTGAAACACTTTGCCCAATTTTCAAAACAATTCTATGATGATCCGAACCTGGATCATATGGTAGTTTCTGATCAGGAAGCCATGAATGCTGCCACTGGCATAAAACCACAGCCGATGCCGGAATTCCGTAACAGAATTATACTTGACGATTGGGTATGGAGCGGTTACAGGTCTGGTCAGGAAATAGAGGGGATACAAAGATTGATGAAATATGAAGCCACAGACCAGGTAATGGTTGAAGATGGTGTGTTGCAAACCAATTCTGCCAAAACCGGATATACCTGGAAGTTCCCTTCCCAATCCTGGAGGTTCTCATTCAGCTGGCGAGCCATGGTACCTTCGTCAAATTCAAAAACTGCATTTATCTTTTCAGAATTGGATAAGGTGGTTGGGACTGAAGTCGGTTTCGGAGCCAACGGGAAATTTTACTATTCTACTGCTGACAATGAAATAGTAGAATCGGACATTTACACAGAAAATCAATGGTATGATTTTAAAATTGAATTTGACATGGCAGCTTTCCGGCGAACGCAGGATCTAGTCAGGTATAATCTTTATATAAATGGTGAATTGGTAGCTGATTATGTACCATTGCAAAGGGTGGTCACAGGTGGAGTTGGATACGCCCAGAATTTCACCAGTATTGCCAGGATCAACCGCATGACCATCAAATCCGGTCCTGATGTGAAGATAGATGATATCTGGGGTGTGGGGTACCACCTTACGGGAAGAGAATCCTACCCATATACCGTGGAAACCTTCCTGGATGAAAATTTTGAACCGGTCCGTTCCAATGAAGGCTGGCAAAACTTAAACTTTCAGGACAGCACCTGGGAACGTGGCACTTTGCCAATAGTTCATGGCAGTGAACGATACGCGGAACAGGATTTATACCTGAGAAAAAGAATTACAATCGGTGATTTTGACAGGGCCTATCTTAACATCGAAACGCTTGATCCAGGTGGAGAGGTGTGGGTCAATGGCAGGGTGGCAGGGGTCATCACAGACCGGTCCCCACAGCGCATAGACCTGACCGCCTTTTTACACAAACGGGCAGAGAACCTCATCGGCATTAAAGTCAACCATTTCTATCTGCAGGAAGGTGTTGGAGAGATCATGCCTCATTCTTCCCTGGATTTTAATATCGGCTGGTTTGCCGGAAGGATGTCTCTCGACCTGCTGAACCTGACCTCTATCAAGGATGTGTTTGTCTATACAGAATCAATTGGGAATAACAACGCAGGTATGATCGCCAGGGTAAATCTTGAGAACAAATACTGGGGAGCCTTCAGGGGCAGTTTGGAAATCAAATTGTTTCCATGGTTCCCGGATGAATCTGATCAGGTTGTCAGCGAGGTGGAAGTGGATCTGCTGTTGCCGCACAACGAAAAGGAAATCGAAGTGCCCTTTGAAGTTTCTGATGCCCGTTTGTGGACTCCCGACCATCCATATTTATACAAAGTGCAATTTATCCTCAAGGATGAGGAAGGCAATACCATTGATGACTTTGTTACAACTACAGGGATAAGGACAGTTGACCAGGAGGGTGGTTCCTTCAGGCTGAATGGTGAGGTCGCCATGCTTAACGGAGCCCAGATCATGGGATACCGTAGCCCTGTGGAGGACATGGTCCGCGAATCCCGCTGTGCTCCTGAAGGCTGGATTGCCAGAGAAATCCTGCAAATTAAAAAGATGAACGGGAACCTGCTCAGGGTACACGTGCACAACTGGGAGTTTCCTGCAAGGGGCATCAATGACCCCCGATATGTAGAATTTGCCGATCAGATGGGGATCATGTTGTTGTGGTGCCCCACTGCCTGGATCCGGACAGGCCGGGGCTGGGGAGACGTGGATTTTACCAATTACCCGGCATACATGAAGCAGGTCATCAATCATC
>JAZGGT010000171.1:0-2850 GCA_036480555.1 Bacteroidales bacterium
AACTAATAGTCATGAATATGTAAACCGAGTTGTAGATCTGACAAATACTGGAAAAAATGTTATTTATAATTTGTCCCGGGAGGAAGCAACTGAACTGATCAAAACAGGTGATGCCAGGGCTGCACGCAAGATCGATGGGCAATTTGCCCTGGTTGCACAGGAAGGGAAAAAAATACGATTGGCCAGATCTATCGGGCGTCCCTTGTGTTTTTTTATTGCAAAATTACAGGACGGTCCATGCCTGGTACTTGCTGAGCGCATTGACCAGATCCATACTTATCTTAAACAGGAAGGACTGGAGGATCAGTTTCACCCCTCCTATACAAGGATGGCTCCTGCCCACCATGTTACAAGCATTGAATTACTTGGCTGTCCTGATCCAAGTCCGGTTTACAAACGTTTCTTTACTCCGGAACGGAACCGGTTCAAGAACACAGATGTAGAGACCATAGGAAGAAACTATATTGGCGTTCTATATGAAGAGATTAAAAAATGGCTGAAGTTCAGGGCAAAAACGGGACCCATAGGGGTCACTTTTTCTGCTGGTATTGACAGCGGCTCAGTGTTTTTGCTGACTTATAATGCCCTGTTGGAGCTTGGAGAAAGCCCGTCAAGGTTAAAAGCATTTACCCTGAGTGTGGATGGCAAGGGTGATGATCTGAAGCAGGCCCGGGAGTTTCTGAAAGTACTGAACCTGGAGCTTTTTCTGGAACCCATTGAAATTAAGTCTTCAGCATTGAGCTGGAAGAAAACCATCAAGGTTGTTGAGGATTACAAACCTCTGGATATACAGGCTGCCACAATGAATTTAGCAGTACTTGAGGGTATCCGCTCCCGTTATCCTGAATGGAAATACATTATTGACGGTGATGGCGGTGATGAAAACCTTAAGGATTATCCGATTGAAGAAAATCCCGAATTGACCATTCGAAGTGTGCTGAATAATCTAATGTTATATCATGAGGGCTGGGGTGTTGGCAAAATGAAACATTCCCTGACCTATTCCGGCGGATTAAGCAGGGGCTATATGCGTACGTACACACCTGCCGACAGCCTGGGTTTTGAAGCCTTCAGTCCCTATACCCTGGAAAACGTTATTGAAATAGCGGAAGGCATACCATTTGTTGAACTTACGGACTGGGATCATGAGAAACTCTATGAACTCAAAGGCAGGGTAGTATCAAGTGGTGTTAAAGCCGTCACAGGGATGGAAATGCCGGTATTCACAAAAAGGCGCTTCCAGCATGGTGTAAGCTCCATGGATACCTTTAAGGAGCATTTCCCTCAAAAAGAAATCGACTACCGGAAGGAATTCCTGGCGATCTATGAGTAGACTTGCAGATTTTGCCATTGACAATCAATGGGTTACATCTCACCGGGGAAAGAAGAACCCGGTTGATCCTTACAGGCCTTATGCTTACTTCGTGGAAAAAGAATATACGGGGCCCGGGCTCATTGAAGATGTCTCAACGATCCTGTTAACGAATAATGAATGCCCCTTCCGTTGTCTGATGTGTGATCTTTGGAAAAACACAAGCGATAAGCCTGTCCCCATTGGAGCCATTCCCGAGCAAATCAGATTTGCCCTGTCCGGATTACCCACGACAAAGCATCTGAAGCTCTACAACAGTGGCAGCTTTTTTGATAACAGGGCCATACCCGAGAATGACTATCAGGAAATTGCTTCGCTGATAGAAAATTTTGCTTCTGTTACTGTAGAAAGCCATCCGGTTTTCATAAAAGAAAACAGCCTTCATTTCAGTGACCTGATCAAACCAGCGTTAAAGGTAGCCATAGGCCTTGAAACGATTCACCCGGATATACTTCCAAGACTTAACAAAAAGATGGACCTGGCTGACTTCGAGCATTCGGTCAGCTACCTGGCTTCCCATGGAATCACCACCCGGGCATTCATCCTGCTTCGCCCCCCCTTTCTTTCTGAAGCGGAAGGGGTCCTTTGGGCAAAAAAGTCGATTGATTATGCTTTCAGTGTGGGCGTTACAACTTGCATCGTTATTCCTGTTAGATCCGGAAATGGAGCCCTGGATGTATTAACTGGGGAAAATTATTTTGAACAGCCAGGTATCAGATCATTGGAAACTGTTATTGAATATGGGATAAGCCTGGAAGCTGGTCTTGTTTTTGCCGATCTCTGGGATATTGATCGCTTTTCTTCTTGTGATAAATGCCTGGAAATGAGAGAAAAAAGATTGATTCAGATGAATCTGCACCAAAAAATATATCCGCAGATTACATGTTCCTGTCCCCGTATGTTCTGAATCTTTTGTATAGCATACGAAATACAAGCCTAATTTATTAATTTTGCTCCCTGCTTAAAATATTAAATCACATTTTTATGTCATACAGATTTATTCCAATTATTCTCGTTCTAATGAATGGCGTTTTTTTTATTGCATGTCAGTCAAAAAACAAGCCATCAGGTTCAAATACAACAGCACCTGAATCCGAGGACTTTTACCAGGAGATAATCAGCTACTCCGGAATTGATTTTGTACACACGATAGGAGATGATCATTTGAGCAATCTTGTAGAATCTGTAGGCGGAGGTGCCGCCTTCCTGGATTACAACCAGGATGGTTATCTTGACCTGTACCTGTGCAACGGTAATTATACGGAAAACTTAAGTATGAATGAGGATCACCCGCAGGTTACAACTTCGGAAAACCGCTTATACAGAAATCGAGGGGATGGCACCTTTGAAAATGTAACCTCGAAAGCAAAGGTCGGTGACCGGGGTTATGGTATGGGATTAACTGTGGGGGATTATGATAATGATGGTTTTCCGGATATCTATATCAGCAATCACGGTCCCAATGTCCTCTACCGGAA
>JAZGGT010000172.1:0-10722 GCA_036480555.1 Bacteroidales bacterium
TACCCTTCTTGCAACGGGCGCCCGTGTGATCGAATACATTGTAAAAAGCAAGGATGATAACGTGCTTTTCAAGCTATGGCCGGAAAAACCGATCGACGACAGAGGGCCATTCAGGAAGAGAAGGTTCTATCCTTTTGGCGGATTCGAGGATTTCCTGGGCGGAGCGAGCATGGAATCCCATAAAGTGTATGATGCAGAGATCATAAAGAGTAGTGGCGGTAGTGTCAGTGTAAGGATGAGGGCAGAATTTTATGGAAATATGCTTGAAAAGATTTTTACCCTGTATGGTAATTCCCCTCTCCTCGAAGTCAGATACACACTCGATTTCAAATATCCCGAGGCAAGCATTATCGGTCCCCAGCCCATCCTGACCATAGGGAAGGAGCATGGAATGGAAGATGTATTTGTAATCCCTGACCTGGACGGGATACAGGAATACAGGATGAAAAAGGAAGTTTATTACGGGCGCATATTCAATATGAAGGAAGGTTGGAATGCCGGTTATGATACCAGGGAAAACATTGGATTTGTCGGGGCATTCCCTGTAGACCAGCCGGAATTCATGCATATGTATATGAACCATCCCCTTAACCCGGCCTCTCATTATTATTATGTTGAGTTCCAGCCATGGATCCACATTACAAGGAAGAATAAGATGTATTTCTCCTATTACATGTGGGCATCGGCAGAAAGATGGGAAAATGGACTGAAGGAAATGAGGGAAAGAAACCTTATCAGCCTTACAAAAAAATAATCCCTATAAAACCGGAAAAATGATTATCAAAAATCTGAGCGTTTTACTCGTATGTTCAATCTTCCTGATTTGCAGTTCAAGCGGGCAGGATATTACACTTGTAGAAGACGGACGGGCAAAATCACGCATAGTGATCCCTACAGAATCAACAGTAACGGAGCAAAAAGCCGCTGATGTCATGCAGGACTATATCCGGCGGATCTCCGGGACAAGGCTGAAGATCGTTAAGGACAGGAAAAAGGAAAAGGGAAATGAAATTCTGGTAGGGAAGGTGAACAGGCCCGTACTTGCAGGTGTCGATTTAGATGCCCTGGGACAGGACGGCTTTGTCATCCGGACAGACGGAAAGCAACTGCTTATAGCCGGGGGTAAGGAGAAAGGGACACTTTATGGTGTATATGCATACCTGGAAAATTATCTTGGCTGCAGAAAATTCTCCTCGGGCGCCTCATATATTCCCAGGATGAAAACCATTACTGCCGGATCAATTAATGATAAAGAGGTTCCCTGGTTCAAGTTCCGTGAGACACATTACAGGGATGTCTATGATCCTGAATTTATGGATTGGCATAAGCTTGACAGCCACGGGAAAAATATTGAAAATCCAGAATGGGGTTTCTGGTGCCACTCTTTTAATACGCTTGTCCCACCAGAACAATACGGAGAGACACACCCCGAGTATTACAGTCTGTTGGATGGGGAACGAAAACCCGGTAGCCAGTTATGTCTCACAAATTCTGATGTATTCGATGTAACCTATGAGAGCCTGAAGGCGGAGATTGAAAAAAATCCTGGACCTGTCTACTGGTCGGTCAGCCAGAATGACAACGCAGATTATTGCAGATGTCCCGAGTGCCAAAAACTCAATGAGGCAGCCGGTGGACCCATTGGCAGTATACTGCCGTTTATCAACAAACTGGCCGGAAAATTTCCCGACAAGACCATATCAACACTCTCTTACTGGTACTCGACGACACCACCGAAAAATATGGTACCCGAGAAGAATGTCAACATCATGCTCTGCAATATTGGAAGTCCCAGGCATATTCCGATCGAGGTCGGTGATTCTGTCTTTTGTGAGGAATTAAGAGGATGGAGCAAGCTGACTGACAATATCCTTATCTGGGATTATGTTATCCAGTTTGCCAACCTTGTATCACCTTTCCCGAACCTGAGGACCCTTCAGCCGAATATCCAATATCTTCATGAAAACAGGGTGACAGCACTGTTTGAGCAGGGCAATCGGGAGGTAGGAGGGGAGTTCTGCGAATTGAGGGCGTATCTGCTGTCCAAACTGATGTGGGACCCATATCTTGATGTTGATTCAGTAATGGATGATTTCCTGACCGGGTATTATGGTCCGGCCGGAGTGTATATCCGTGAGTATATTGATATTATCCATGATGAAATGGAAAATTCGGGAGCACCATTGCAGATTTTTGGAAAGCCAGCAGATGCCATGGAAACTTTCTTGTCAGATTCCCTGATTACTGTATACAACGGGATATTTGACAAGGCGGAACAGGCCGTATCAGGTCAGCCGGAATTGCTTGACAGGGTTAAATCGGCCCGGCTGCCTGTGTATTATGCCATACTGGAGATTGCCAGGGATGAGGAAGCAGGTGACAGGAAGGCATTTAGGGCAGGGGATGACGGTACTCTCAAACCCAGACCGGAGATTGTTGAGATGCTGCATACATTTGTTTCACAATGCAATAAGATCGGGGTAACACGTGTCACTGAATGGCATACCACACCGGATGAATACCTGGAAAAATACAATTTGTTCCTGGAAGGAAATTTAAAACCATAATTCCAATAAACACTGCCACAATGAATCGTTCTGCCAACCAGCCAGAAATTTTTAAACCTGCAAAATGAGAAAACTGGTGGTCCCGTATTATTGTCTGCTGTTCAGCATCCTGTTAATGTTGGGATACTCTTGCTTCCGAAACGGGAATACTGAAATGCACAAACCCAATGTGATCCTTATCATGACCGATGACCAGGGATACGGTGACCTTGCCTGTCATGGCAACCCCATCATCAAAACACCAAACCTGGATGAATTGTACAGCGAGAGTGTTCGCTTCATTAATTTTCATGTAAACCCGTTCTGTTCTCCTACCCGGGCAGCATTGATGACGGGCAGAATGTCTGACCGAACCCATGTCCGTACCACAGTTTATTCACGCAATCACCTGAACAGGGGGGAGACTATTATGTCTGAATTCTTTAAGGCATCGGGCTACCGTACCGGGCATTTCGGCAAATGGCATCTGGGCCGCAATTATCCTTATCGACCTATTGACCGCGGTTTTGATCAATGGGTTGGCCATGGTGACGGTGGCACTGGAACAGCCAGTGACTACTGGGGCAATGACAAAATGAATGATTCCTACTGGCGAAACGGGAAATGGGAGAAATTTGAAGGTTTTTCGGCCGATATCTATTTTGATGAGGCCATGAAATTCATCGGGCAGGCAAGGGATGAACCCTTTTTCATATATCTTGCCACCAATGTTCCTCATGGTCCCATGAATGTATTAATGGAATGGCGCGAACCTTATGAAGACCTCGACATTCCGGGAAGTACCCCGTGGGGGGATACAAAAGACCTATATGCAACCCTAAGCCGGTTTGACTTTAATATGGGCAGGTTGAGGGAATACCTCTCCGGGAACGGACTTGACGAGAATACAATCCTGATCTTCCTGACCGATAACGGTTCGGCAAACGGCACCCAGGTATTCAACGCGGGTATGCGGGGTGGGAAAGGATCTGTATATGAAGGAGGGCACAGGGTGCCATGTTTTATCCACTGGCCATCCGGTGGAATTAACCAGGGCATTGATATTGACCGTTTAACCGCACATACCGACCTGCTTCCAACCCTGATTGATCTTTGCAAACTGGATACTCCGGAACGGGGACACCTTGAATTCGACGGGCGGAGCCTGGTCCCTTTGCTTGAAAATATAGATGCAGACTGGACTGACAGGCTTATCCTTATGCATGTGCAAAATGTCAGGGAAGTCCCTGTAAAAGGATTGAATACCGTGCTTGCAACGGAAAAATGGCGTTTTATAAACGGTAAGGAGTTATTTGATATTAAAGCTGATCCGGGACAAAAAAACGATATCGCGGACCAGTATCCTGATGTCGTAGCAGATTTGTCAAAGAAATATGAAGATCACTGGAATAAGCTGCAAATGGGATATCACCCTTATCCCCGGCCGGTTATCGGATCAGGCCATGATGATGAAACCTGGCTGACCTCCGATGCACTGATCCTTGATCGTACCCAGCCCCATACCTGGAGCCAGAGGCATGTGGTACAGGGTGCGGCCAACTCGGGGTTCTGGCCAGTAGAAATGGCTGTTGAGGGTTTGTATCAGTTTGACGTACGCCGATGGCCCAAAGAGCTGAACCACCCAATCTCTGCTTTTTTGCCCGTGGAAGGATCCGGCGATATATTCATGAATGGCAAACCTGTATGGGTGGGTGAAGGAAAGTCAATACCAGCGGTGAAAGTATTATTAAGGGTGGGAGACAGGCAGCTGGAAAAAGAAATCGCACCGGAAGATGTATCTGCGGTGTTTGAAATAGATCTCCAGCCAGGTCCTAACATGGTTAGGGCATGGCTGATTGATGCTGATGGAAATAAACAGGGAGCCTATTATGTTTATGTAAGCCTGTTAAATAAAACATCACAAATACAAACCCAAACTCGAAAATGAAAATAAAATTTCCGAAATGAAAAAAAGTTTGATCGCAGTTGTTATTCTGATCTTCTCGGTTTCTGCTCTTGCACAGGAAAAGAATAATCAATTCAAGGTCATCACCTATAATATCTGGAATGGATATGATTGGGGAAAAGACGAAGTCAGGAGGGCTGAAGTGGCCGAATGGATAAACAGGCAGGAGCCATCCATGGTCGCATTGCAGGAACTGTGCAAATATACACCGGAGAAACTTGAGGAAGATGCCCTGTCATGGGGACATTCATATTCAGTGCTCTTAAAAACCACAGGGTATTCTGTGGGACTGACATCCAAATACCCGATTACGATCAAGGAGAAGATCCTGGATGGGATGCACCACGGGGCCCTGCATTGTGTAATCAAGGGATTTGATGTGTTTGTGATCCATTTTCATCCCGGTAGTATTTCTTTCCGGCGTGAGGAGGTTGCCATTATGCTGAATAAGTTTGCCAGAGTGAGGGAATACAATCAATATTATATGGTCCTGGGAGATTTTAACAGTCATTCGCCTTATGATGCAGACCTCTATGATCCCGAAGGTTATCTGCTGACCAGGTTGAATGAACGGTATCCAGATAATGAGATTGAGGAAGGTAACCTTAGTTACGGAGATCTCGATTATTCAGTGATGTCTGCCCTCCTGGCCTTCCCGCTGATCGATGTCTGCCGGCCTTATACCTGCGGAATTGAAGAGCGTGGTTCGTTCCCGGGGCGTGTACTGGGACCTGTTAATAATGAGTCTGAAGAAAAGCTGGTGTCCCGTCTCGAGAGAATCGATTATATTCTTGCCTCACCGGAATTGTCGGTCAAATGTACCGGTGCATGGGTCTGCAACGGGAAAGAAAATCATTACCTTTCTGATCATTACCCGGTCATAGCAGAATTTGAATTGAGAAACAAATAGAAATCATGAGATCTTCCCGGATAGCATTCATTAATGTTGTCATTATCTGTCTGGCTTTCAACTTTATCAGTTCATGTAGCATCCAGGAAAATGAGAAGCCCAACATTATTTTCATACTGGCCGATGACATGAGCTATTATGACCTGAGTGGTCTGGGCCAGAAACATTTTGCTACACCCAACCTGGATGAATTGATGAATGAGGGACTCTTCTTTGCCGAGGCATATGCCGGTTCACCGGAATGTGCGCCCAGCAGGGCAAGCCTTATGACAGGAAAACACATGGGGCATTGCAGGATCAGGAATAACAGGTCTGTAAGGAAACAGGATCATTTGTGTGACGGAGATATTACCGTCGCTGAAATGCTTAAGGAGGCGGGTTATACCACAGGTATGGTCGGGAAATGGGGGAATGGTCTTCCCGGTACCGAGGGTACACCGGATAAACAGGGGTTCGACTATTCCTTTGGCTTTTATGACCAGCTCAGAGCCCATGGCTATTATCCCCACTATCTGATGGAAAATGGCAGGGTCGTTCCCATTCCTGAGAACTATGGGTTTGACATGGACAGAACCTACCGGCATACCCACTCCCCGGAGGGTCTGCACAGCTATGATGATAAGGGCATATTGATTCCGGATGGTGTCAATGATCCATCACAGGCGATAAATTCCCAGGATTATATTCATAGTAAAGCCATACAGTTTATCAGGGATCACCATGATAAACCCTTCTTTTTGTATTATGCCACACAATTACCACATGGTCCGTGCATAACACCTGATCTGGGTAAATATAAAGATATGCCGTGGGACCAGAAGCATAAGGAATGGGCTGCCATGATGGAACATCTCGACAGGCATGTGGGGGAAATCACGGAAACCCTGGATGAACTGAATTTAATTGAAAATACCATTCTGTTTTTTGCGAGCGACAATGGATATTCACATTGGGGATATTTTGACCGGAAACGCTGGGAGAATGATTCCCTTTTTGATAATAAAGGCCCCTGGAAAGGAGGAAAATTCCTTCCATTGGATGGAGGTGTCCGTGTACCTTTTTTTGTGAACTGGGAGGGTAAAATAAAACCGGGAACAACGGGACAATTGGTATCCCTGATTGATTTTCTGGCTACGGCCTGTGATCTTGCCGGGATCGATAAACCCCTTACCGATGGGATTAGCCTCCTTCCCCTTATGACTGGGAAATCAATCCCGGAAGTTCCTCTTCATGAATACCTTTATTGGGAGAATGGATCCTTCGGGGCTCATGCCCAGGCCGCCCGGTTCAGGAATTGGTTTGCATTCAGGGAACACCCTGATAAACCCCTGCAATTATGGGATCTTTCATCAGACATACCATGTAATAAGGACGTGGCTGCTTCCAATATTCGGATTGTTGAAGAAGCCCTGCAAATATTCCTGGAAAACCATGAACCAAGTGAATGGTATGTGAATCCGGGGGATACTGAAGAGCTGATAGAAAACAAAAGGATGAAAGCTGAACAGGAGGGCAGTATCCAGGAACCTGTAAGGGCCAATTCCCGGTATCCAGATGATCTTTGAGAAATATTAACTTGCATTAATAATAGAAATCCTGAATATATGAAAACGAAAAACAACCTGGATCGTCGTAGTTTCCTGAAAAAAGGTGCGTTTGCCGCCGCAGCATTTACGATCGTTCCACGGCATGTACTAGGGGGATCAGGCTATATTGCACCTTCCGATGAACTCACGAAAGCAATCATAGGCTGTGGCGGGATCTGTAACGGCAATCATTTGAGAAGGGAGGGACGGCTCGTTGCCCTCTGTGATGTTGACAGACAACGGCTTGACAGCACCCTCGTCAAGGTGGATAGCAGCGTTAAAGCTTATCACGATTTCCGTGAGCTTCTGCAACAGTCTGATATTGATATCGTGCATATTGCCACTCCTCCTCACTGGCATGGTATAATGTCAAAGATGGCCGCCGAAGCAGGAAAGGATATATGGTGCGAAAAGCCCATGACACGTACCATAGGCGAAGGTAAAAGAGTTGTCGAGGCCGTTCAGCGGACAGGAAGGATGTTCCGACTGAATACCTGGTTCCGGTTCAGAGATCCTTTTTACGGACTGGGCACAACCGTGGAACCACTTAAGAAACTTATTGATAGCGGCGTGCTTGAATGGCCCTTAACCTTTACGGTAAGCGGCATTACCGGATATAACTGGAAATTTTACTGGAAAGGTGAATATAACCTGCAGCCAATGCCTGTACCGGAACAGCTGGATTATGATTTCTGGCTTGGACCGGCACCATACAAACCCTATAACCCGGAAAGGGTACACTCCAAGTTCCGGGGTTACTGGGATTATGATGGCGGTGGACTTGCGGATATGGGACAGCATTACCTGGATCCTGTACAATATATGCTGGGCAAGGATGATACATCCCCTGTAAGGATTGATATAGATGCGCCGCAGCAGCATTTTGATGCAGTTGGTACCTGGAGAAGGATCGAATACACTTATGCTGACGGATGCAAGATCATACTTGACGGAGAGAACAGGGACAAAAATGCAGCTTATATCGAGGGACCATCAGGAAAAGTTTTCAGGAACTTTGAATCCACAATACCCAATGTAAAGAAACTGGTTGCATCCCTGCCCGATCCTGAATCCCGGATAACCTCATTCCATGAGTCAGTACGTACACGCAAGAAATTTGCCCTGAATGAGGAAAACGGTCACAGGTCATGTACGGTAGTTAATCTTGGTGTGATTGCCCTGAGGCTGGGCCGTACTCTCCATTTTGACCCAGTAAGCCAGGAATTCATTAATGATGACGTAGCCAATGACCTTATCAATCAACCCATGAGAGGCCCATGGCAGATCTGAGTTATCTGAAAGTACCAATCACAATCCATATGTTAAACCGGTTATAATCTATTATAATGAGACAGTTTCGAATATTATCAGTCCTGATTCTGTATATGGCAAGCCAGGTGGCAGCTGCCCAGGATGTCAGAACACTGGAAACAAAAATTGCAGACCTGATTGTTCAGATGCCGGTCAGTGATCCGGAACACCGTAACAGGCTGGCAGAAGAAACATATACTCTGGGTGAGGAGGGACTTGCAAAAATTTGTTCTCTGGTGGTTCCTCCGGGAACGGGGGATGATACCCAGGCGCGGTTTGCCATTGAAAGTCTTTCCAAATATTTAAGTGCGGATGTACCCTCCCGGAAATCTGAAAAATGGGAGAAAGTATGCATAGAGTTTGCAACAGGGAGCAGTGACCAGCATGTACAGGCTTTCTTTATGAGCCAGTTACAGTGGACAGGCAGCACTACGACGATTGATGCCCTTGCTTCTTACATCTCCGATGATTTTCTTTGTTATTCAGCGATCTCAGCCATGAAAACGGCTGATCCTGAAAAAGCAGGAGAGGTATTCACTTCGGCCATCGGTACTGTGTCCGGTAAACCCGAAGTTGAAACTGTAAAGGCCCTGGGAGAGCTTAAGGTGACCGGTGCCAGCAGCCTGCTGGTTGATATGTCAGGACAGGACAACAATACAGATCTGCAGCGGAATATTTTAAGGGCGCTGGCCACGATTGGGAACCCTGATTCATATAAGGCATTATTAAGTGCTGCAAAATCAGTAAAATATATGCCTGAACCGACGGGTGCAACCATGGCATTGCTGGAGTATGCAAAGGAACTTGGCAGTAACGGCAATGCTGCTCTGAGCAATGAGATATGCCAGGGGCTGATGAAGAAATGCAAATCTGAATCCCAGGTCCATTTTAAATCCAATGCCCTGCAGATCTATGCGGATAATGCCGGAGTAAGTGCTGCCATGCCCATGCTGGTCGGGGCCATGAAGGATAAGTATAAATCCTACCGCATGAGCGCCATAAACTATGCGATGGAGAAATCCAGTCCTGCCGGTCCATGGATAAGTGAACTGGACAGAACGAAAAATCCTGAAATCAAGTCCGAGATCATATTCCTGCTTGCTTCCTTAAAGGATGAATCGGCTCTGCCCTCCATTGTTAAATACATGGATAGCCCGGAGGCTGATGTACGCAGCGAAGCGGTCAGTGCACTTGCATCCATTGAAGGATCAGCGGCTGCAGGCAGAATTGTTAACCACATGTTGAAATATGCAGTAGAACCAGATCTAAGCGTGGCCAAAACAGCGCTTCTGTCCTCGACGAACTCGGAAAATATTAAACCGTATGTTGAGAGCATCCCCGGGGCCCCGGATCCAGTCAAGGTTGTATTGTTGGAAATACTCGCAGAGAAAGGGAGTCCTGATTTCTTTGAAGTACTTATGGATTATTCCAGGAACGAAAACAAAGATGTAAGCTATTCCGCCGTAAAAGGCTTGAAAAATGTGGTAACTGAAAAAAATCTTGAAGCCCTGCTTGATTTCCTTGGTGAGGACCAGGATCCACAATGGACTGCTGAAATCCAACAGGCAATCATTTCATCTGTGAACATGGCTGAGGATAAAAGTGAATATATCGACAAAGTACTTTCCTCAATGGAAAATGCCGCGGATAAAATTGACTATATCCATGTTCTCTCCGGTATTGGTGGAGAAAAGAGCTTAAAAACTGTAAAATATACATACGATAAGAGCCAGGGAGAGACAAAAGACCTTGCACTGCAAGCCCTTGTCGGATGGACCGATGGAACAGCTATTCCCTATCTTTTTGATGTATGCAAAAATACCGGTTCTGAGCCTGCCTTCAAGGGGTATGTCAGTCAGGTCATCAAATCAGGGCATACACCGGACCAGAAGATCTTGCTGCTCAGGAAAATCATGCCTTTGGCCGGGGACAATGACCAGAGAAACATGCTTATTTCTTCAGGTGGCGATATTAAAACTTTCCTGAGTTTTATATTTGTATCCGGGTTTATTGGGGACGATCAACTCCGGCAGAGCGCTGTCGGCGCTGCAGTCCGGATTGCCCTGCCAACCCCGGGAAAGAAAGACGGGCTTTATGGGGATAATGTAAGGGAGATCCTGTCAAAAGCAAAGGAAATTATTACCGGGCCTGAAAGTCCCTATATTAAAATCGATATCCAGACCTACCTGAAGACCATGCCCGATGACCCTGGTTTTGTCTCCATCTTCAATGGAAAAGACCTCGGTGGATGGCAGGGGCTTGTTGAGAATCCCATTACCCGGACAGAAATGGACAAAGATGAGCTAGCAGGGAAACAGGCCGAAGCAGATATACTGATGCATAAGAACTGGCAGGTCAGGGATGGGATACTGGTTTTCAGGGGAAGTGCATATGATAATATCT
>JAZGGT010000173.1:0-4902 GCA_036480555.1 Bacteroidales bacterium
GTTCCAATGAATTTGAAGGATTGGATTTTACTATAGATGCCAGTCCCCAGCATCACTCATATTCTGTTTTCTGGACACTGACCGTTAATGTGATCAATAAAAAAGGCAAAGAAGTAAGAGGTGCAGAAGTAAGGATACTGGACAAGAGTGGGAAGGAAGTATTAACCAGGAGGACTGGTGGCAACGGTTCCATCAAAGCAGAGTTGCCCGAATATACTGTGGATGGCGATGAAATTACTTATTTGTCACCCTATACAGTTAACATAGGCAGGAAGAAGGAAGAAGTAATCCTGAGCACAGATCAGGTAGTAACGATGAAAGTAAAATGATGAAGGTATCATTAATACTACTATTGATCCTAGGTCTTGAAAATCAGGGAGGAAATCAGGAAAGTGTTCTTTTCGAGGAAACATTTGATAACGCAGCACTGGGAGAGAGAGGCTGGTATGATGGAACTGCATGCAGGATCGCAGAACAGGCTGTGAGGGGTAAAGGATGCATTGAATATGAATGGATTCTAAATAACCAGAAGGTACAGGGATCTTCATCCCAAAGACACCTGTTTAAACCTGTAGATGAGATCTATATCCGTTTCTATCTCAGGCTCTCGAAAGATTGGGAGTGGTCGGGCAGGAACTATCATCCACACCTCACTCATTTTCTTACTACCGAGAACAGTGAATATCATGGTCCGGCAGCAAGCCACCTTACCCTGTATATAGAACCGGTGGCAGGCAAACTACGCCTGGCAGCTACCGATATACAGAATCAAGACATGCCTCACGGGCTCACACAGGGACCCTTGCGGGGAGGATACAACGGAAAGTTCTATGACAGTGAAGAAGAGTTGTTTGTTGATGATAAATGGCATTGCATAGAAGCTTACTTTCGGCTGAATACCCTTGACACAATAACGGACCGGCCAAACCCGGATGGCTTAGTGAGAGGTTGGTTTGACGGGGAAAAGGTCATTGATCACCGGGATGTAATACTGAGGTCAACTGATTTCCCGGATATGAGGTTCAACCAGTTCCTCATGGCACCCTATTTTGGACCTGGTCTATTAGACAATGCTCAGAAATTATGGATTGACGAACTGGTTGTTGGCACTGAACGCATTGGTACTATAAATCATTAATATTCTAAAATTGCGAATGATGAAACAGATTATTGTCCTGATCAATCTCATATTGCTGCTTTCTGTCCCGGGATGCCTTTTGAAACCGGATGGAGATACCGGTGAAAATGATATCAAACCCTACAAAGAAAACCCACGATACTGGCAATACAAAGGAGAGCCTGTATTATTGCTTGGGGGAACCATGGATGACAACCTTTTTCTAATTCCCGGACTCGAGGAACATTTGGATTTGCTTCATAGCGTTGGTGGCAATTACATTAGAAATACCATGAGTTCCAGAGATACAGGGAACTTGTGGCCTTTTTATCAGCAGTCAGATGGTTATTATGACCTGGAAAGATGGAATGAAGATTACTGGAACAAGTTTGAATCCCTGCTGAATTTAACCCATGAAAGAGACATTATTATTCAGATTGAGGTGTGGGACCGGTTTGATTATTCAATGGATTTCTGGAAAGCTAATCCCCTTAATCCTGCCAATAATGTCAATTATACAGAAACAGAATGTGGTATGGCTATTGCTTATCCCAAACATCCAGCGGGAGACCTGCAACCTTTCTTTCACTCCATCCCGGGCATGCCACGTTACACGAAGGAATTGGATCTAGTAAGAAAATACCAGGAGAAGATTGTCGATAAAATGTTGTCTTATAGCCTGAAATATGGGAATGTACTGTATTGTATGGATAATGAAACAAGTACGCCGCCCGAGTGGGGGAAATACTGGATGAATTTCATCCATGAGAAAGCCGGAGATAAGAAAGTCTATACAACTGACATGTTTGATAAATTCTTCAGGCCACACTCTTGCCCCAACTGTTTAAATGCCATCGAAGATCCTGATGAATATGAATTCCTGGATGTTTCCCAGATAAATAGCAGGAATTTCAACCAGATGCATTGGGATACCTTATCCTGGATCCTGCAGGAGCGGGAGTTATATTCATTACGCCCTGTAAATTGTGTTAAAGTCTATGGCGGAATGAACTCAACCTGGGGATCAGGTTCTAATGAAGATGGTATGGAAAGGTTTGTCAGAAATGTTATCGGTGGCTGTGCAGCAGTGCGGCATCATAGGCCTCCCCATGGTAATGGACTGGGTGCAAAATCACAGGCATGCATTCAATCAGTAAGAAAAATGGAAACCATGGTAAATATGTGGGAAATGACACCGCATATGCAATTATTGTCGGATACAGAAGGTAGCGAGGCCTATCTTACGGCAAAAAAGGGAGAAAAGTATGTGATTTTATTTCCGGATGGTGGTAGGGCAACGTTGGACATGAGTAATGATGAAGGTCAATTCTCCGGCCAGTGGATCAGCATTGGATCCGGCGAATGGGGAGAACGATTTTCATGCAGCGGAGGCAGCCTGGAAGAAGTTATATCACCTGGTTCGGGAGGGTGGATTGCTGTTATTATTAGTAAATAATCAAAAGAATAGGC
Organism: Bacteroidales bacterium; assembly: GCA_036480555.1. Lineage (GTDB taxonomy): Bacteria > Bacteroidota > Bacteroidia > Bacteroidales > SM23-62 > SM23-62. Next base: position 2,588 of record JAZGGT010000173.1, read on the forward strand.
AGGATGAAATATTTGACCGGTTTTGTTTTATTAATTATGGTGGCCTGTACACAGCCGTCATCCTTTGATATAATCCTGAGGAATGGCACCATCTATGATGGGAGCGGATCATCATCCTATGCAGGAGATATAGCCATCAATGCTGATACCATAGCGGCCATGGGTGACCTGAAATCAGCACGCGGCCTGATCGAACTGGATGTTGATGGGCTGGCTGTAGCGCCAGGATTCATCAATATGCTGAGCTGGGCGCAGGAGTCACTGATAGAGGATGGACTATCACAGAGCAATATAAGACAGGGAGTTACACTTGAGGTCATGGGGGAAGGCTGGTCAGAGGGACCATTGACCCCCGCGATGAAAAAGGAGAATACCGAACAACAGGGAGATATCAAATATGACATTACATGGTCAACGCTGGGCGAGTTTCTCGAGTACCTTGAAGATAAGGGAGTATCCTGTAATATAGCTTCGTTTGTGGGTGCCACTACCATCAGGATAAACGCGCTTGGATACGAGGACCGGGCTCCTACGCCTGCAGAGATGGACCATATGAGAGAGCTTGTAAGAGAAGCCATGGATGAAGGGGCTGTCGGGATCAGTTCCTCCCTGATCTATGCCCCGGCCTTCTTTGCCGAAACGGAAGAGTTGATCGAATTATGCAAGGTTGTATCATCTTACGATGGATTATACATCACCCATATGAGAAGTGAAGGGGAACAGCTGCTGGAAGGAGTGGATGAGGTAATCGAGATTGCTGAGAAAGCCGGTATAAGTGCTGAAATTTATCATCTCAAAGCGGCAGGCAGAGACAACTGGTATAAAATGGACCTGGCCATCGCTAAAATAGATTCAGCCAGGCAGGCCGGACTGGAGATTACGGCGGATATGTATAATTACCAGGCAGCCGGAACCGGACTGTATGCCACCATGCCGCAATGGGTACAGGAAGGAGGACATGATGCCTGGGTAGCCAGGTTGAAGGATAAGAAACTCAGGGAAAGGGTAATGCAGGAGATGCGCTTACCAGGCAAGGATTGGGAAAACTTCTTTCATATGACCGGTTCTGCCGAAAATATAATGGTGGTGGGATTTAAAAATGACTCATTGAAATACTTAACCGGAAAGACCCTCGCGGAAGTGGCTCAGATGAGAAATACATCTCCGGCTGAAACCATATTAGACCTGATCATCCATGACAACAGCAGGGTAGATGCGATCTATTTTTTAATGTCTGAAGAAAATATTAAAAAGCAGATAGCCCTTCCCTGGATAAGCTTTGGTTCAGATGAGCAGTCACTGGCCCCGGAAGGCGTCTTTCTGAAAACCAATCCTCACCCAAGGGCCTATGGGAACTTTTCCCGACTGCTCGGGAAATATGTCAGGGATGAAAAGATAATTTCGCTGGAAGAGGCCATCCGGAAACTGAGCCATCTACCTGCTGAAAATCTAAAAATAGACAAGCGTGGATTGTTGAAAGAGGGGAATTTTGCTGACATCGTCGTCTTTAACCCGGTGAAGATACAGGACCATGCCACATTCGAAGATCCGCACCAGTATGCTACGGGTGTCAGCCATGTGTTTGTGAACGGCCAGCAGGTGCTGAAAGACGGAGAGCATACCGGGGCTATGCCCGGGCGGATTGTCAGGGGACCAGGTTACCGTCAGGGTATAAATATCTCCGAAATGAATCAGTGAAGACGGTAAGGAAATGTGTCTGATCTAGTCAGATCAGAATGTTAATTTATGTTGCTCAGGTCTTGCATCGTGTAGGCTTTAACAACCCAGTCTTATTTCACCAAATGTTTTGGAGAACTCTTTAAAATGACTCGTTCTCAATTCATTTCTGCTCACAAAAAATAAGCAATCCCTCCAGATGCGGCATAACTGTTAAACTTTGCGGTTTCTCTTATAGACTTATTCCTTTGCATGATCGTAACTTGCATTATAATACTTAAGCACGACTTTCATTACAAAGGATATCCTCAATGTTGATGATTCGATAATTAATGGCTGCAGCTATTTAGAGAATTATCCCTATTCCACTATTGTACTAAAAGTAAGCGGATTAGTCAGGACTTGTACGAAAAAGTGACCGTATCCTGGCTATCCAGCAAAAAGTCTGGGCTTATCTCTCGGACTCTTTGAGAAATGATTGACAATCCCAATTATTAATCAATTAATGAAAAGGAGACCTAGTCATGAAAAACTCACATTCAATACTAATCCTTTCAGTATTTCTTTCTTTTGCTATGCTTTCCTTTGCCCATGGTCAAAAACAGGCCATTATGGAAAGAGCTGATCGAGTGATTAAA
>JAZGGT010000174.1:0-2667 GCA_036480555.1 Bacteroidales bacterium
AAGTTCAATCAATGGTCGAAATTTATGACCCTGCATCCGATAAGTGGTCATATGGAACGAGCTTACCGGCTCCAAGGGCTGCAGCAACCTGTGTAGTCGGGGGTCAATATACTTCATCGGCGGATCACTGACTATAAAACCTCCCCATCCGGCCGTTGCCTGGGTGGAGGAATATACACCAGCTCACTAGGTATGTTTTGATTATCTGGATAATCCGTTGTAAATTAGATGTATGCCGATGTCGGCATCAGAAATATCACAAGATTATAAAATCATGCTCAACCAACGTATCAAAAAAAAAATTACCCTGCTATGTATCATTATTTGCTTTGCATGGCAAGGCAGTGCACAAAATGAACAAAAACCTGGTTTAACAAATCCGCCGGTAACCATTGCTAATTCGGAACAGTTCAGCCTTTTTTCTGTTAACACACAGCAGGAATACAAAATCTATATTCACTTACCCACCAGTTATTCAACACATGATACAACATATCCCGTAATGTATGGACTGGATGCGGATATTGGATTTGGCTCAGCCGCTGAAATGTCTACTTTGCTGCCCGTGCGCAATGAGATGCCTGAACTTATCCTTGTTGGTATCGCATATGGAGCGTATCCTGGACAGGAGGGGAATAATCGTACGAGAGATTTTACACCTACCAATGTCCCGGAATATCCCTATAGCGGTGGAGCAGAAAAGTTCCTCCGTTTCATCCGGGATGAACTGATTCCTGTGATTGATACAAAATATAGGACCAATCCCACTGACAGAACCCTTTCTGGTGCTTCCCTGGGTGGACTTTTTTCCCTTTATGTACTCTTTGAACATCCCGGAATTTTTAATCGATATAAAATCTCCAGTCCATCGTTATGGTGGGATGATGGCACCACCTTTGATCTTGAAAAGAAATACGCAGAAAATCATACTGACTTGCCAGCAAGAGTTTTCCTGTCAGTCGGCGATGTTGAAGGAACAGCTGACTCCTGGAAAAAGATGGTGCAGGTATTGGAGGAAAGAAATTATTCGAACTTGAAATTAACCTCAATGATATTTGAGGATGCACCTCATTTAACAGCTTGTTTCTTAGCCGGCATTAGAGGAGTAAAAGCGCTCTTTTCTGATGAATAAATAATTTCCAATTAGTTGAAAATTATAAGTTTGTTCTTGCCTTTTTCCTGGCCAATTCGAACTTCCCCCTCATCTCTTCCAGGATCTCCTGGTTTTCCGGATTGTCTGCAAGATTGATATGTTCTTCAGGATCGCTGAAATGATCATAGAGCTCTTCATTACCTTCTTCTATTTCTTCGCCCCAGCGTGTATACCTCCATCTGTCAGATCTTATGCTAGCATCCCTTCCGCCATAACTTGTTGTATAGGCAAGTGATTCACCTGCTTCAGTTTTATTTTCAATTAGATATCCGGCGAGGCTCCTCCCCTGCAATATTTCAGGTTGCTCATGGGAAAGGCCACACAACTCCGTAAGCGTTGGATAGAGGTCAATAAGTTCTACTATTGATTCGCAGGTATTTCCAGCATCTTTTCCAGTACCAGGAACAGAAATAATCAGGGGTACCCGGACACTTCCCTCCCAGAGGCTAACTTTCGACCAGCAGTCATGTTCTCCGAGGTTATAACCATGATCTGATATAAAAATAATTATGGTTTCATCCCTAAGTTTTAAACGGTCAAGCGCATCGAGTATACGTCCCACCTGCTGGTCCATAAATCGAACAGAAGCCATGTAGGCACTGATTGTCTGCTTTTTCTGGACTTCACTCATTTTCCAGATCTTCATGTTCTGTCTGACTAAAGCTTGTTCCGGAACATTGTCTTTAACGACTACAGGAGGGAGCTGTACTTCGTCTTCCGGGTAAGGTTCAAAGCAATTCTCGGGAGCAATCAGGGGTACATGTGGCCTGACCATTCCCACTGCCAGGAAAAAGGGTGCATCTGCTTTCTCTTTTTGCTTGTTTCTTCCATGCTCGGGTACTTTCCCAGTCCGGTTCTCCAGGATGGCAATGGCTTGGCTGGCAGCAAGATAATCAGCCTGAGTATATTGGAGCTCATCATTTATGATCATCCGTGCGAAATTGGAGCCGTAATGCAGATTCCCCGGTGAAAGCAGCTCCAGGGTTCCCTGACTCAAGGTTTCCGGTCCCATTACATTATAGGCATAATCCCAGGAATCCGGATCATCTCCGCCGGGTTCACCCCGTTCAATCCCACCGGGAACACCCATGTGATATATTTTTGATACCCTGGCTGTATAATATCCCCGTTCACGAAAAAAGCCTGCCATGGAAGGATGATTGGCCAGAGAAGGATTTTCCACCCGGTAACTACCAGGCTGATCATTATTCCTCAAAATTTTAGTGGTTTCAGGATAGAGCCCGCTCATTAAGGAAGCTCTTGATGGACCACAAACTGGATATTGGCAGTAAGTCCTGCTAAACCGGACACCCTCGGATGCCAGTCGGTCCAGATTGGGCGTATGTTTGTCAATCTCCATATAGGGTCCGATGCGGGTATTCAGATCATCGGAAATGATCAATTAAATGTTTGGCTGTTGAGCTTCCATTACAGAAGAAAAGGAAGCCAGACAAATAAGCGATAAAATCATTAAACGGTTTTTCATTTTAATTTTTTCTATTTGTTTCTTAAAA
>JAZGGT010000175.1:0-2115 GCA_036480555.1 Bacteroidales bacterium
TTTCGATGGCAACCCTTTCAGCACCTTTTTGCACATGAAAGATCCTTCATTGGCTGAAGGCATGGAGCAGAAAATCACCGAGTATCTGGATGATTACCAGACCGAAGGGATAATTGCAGATCAAAAACTGCTTTCCCTGAAAGACTACCGTAACAAGGGAGAAACCAAGGGTGAAATTTTTAACTTGATATTGATCCTGCTGGGAGTTATAATCCTATCCATAGCCTGTATTAATTTCATGAATTTATCTACTGCCAGGTATCTGGACCGTACCCGTGAAGTGGGTATACGAAAAGTAGTTGGTGCAAGAAGAGGACAACTCATCCGGCAGTTTCTGGGAGAAACAATGATCATTACTTTCCTGGCTATTAACCTGTCTATCCTGATAGTAGATTCCATCATCCCTGCCTTCAACCGGCATTTTGAACTTCAGGTAGTTTTTCAACTGAATGATCCATTGATCCTGATGGGACTGCTTGCTATTTTTCTGATCACCAGCCTTGTCGCCGGTAGTTACCCGGCATTCTTCCTGTCTTCATTCAATGCAGCAGACATATTCCATAAAGCGGGGGGAGGAAAAAAGAAGGGTAAAGTGATCCGGCGGATCCTGGTAGTGGTCCAATTCTTTTTCGCCATCCTGTTTATCATAACTTCCCTTGTGAATTACCAGCAATTCAAATTGCTAAACGAATCATTAGCCGGTTTCGATACAAGCAATATCATTTATTTCCAGAGCAGGGGTGAGCTAAACGAAAAGTTTGCCAGTGTAAAACAGGAGATCCTTCAGAATCCGGGAGTGGTAAGTGTAACCAGCGCTGCTTATATCCCGAAATATGTTGAAACAGGAGAATTGAACTGGGGATTGACCTCAAAGGAGAATAATGATATTGCCGCGAAGTACCCGGTAAGCTATGATTTTGATGAAACCTTTGGTATGGAGATGTCCGCAGGGCGATTTTATTCAGCTGATATGCCAGGTGACAGCAACAATGCCATTGTCATCAACCGGGCTGTGGCTGAGGCTCTTGAACTCGAAGATCCGGTAGGTCAAACTTTCTATCTGGAAGAAGAATCCTATACCATCATCGGAGTGCTCGAGAATTACTCGTTCAATCCCCTGTCCCTCATGGGGGACAAAGTCATTCTTCCTTTCAGGTACGAAAACAACTGGGTATTTGTAAAGACTTCAGGGCTCAATCAGGAGGAGATTATTGACTATATCGGGAGCGTGCATGAGAAATATAATCCCGACTACCCCTTCGAACATTTATACCTGGACGAATTTACCGATCCAATCACAGCGGGTTTGGGACTGTTTAATAAGATCGTATATTTCTTTACCTTTTTCGGGATCTTCCTCTCCTGTCTCGGATTGCTGGGCCTGTCAACCTACTCCACCCAGCAGCGTACCAAGGAAATTGGAATACGCAAAGCATTGGGTGCATCCAGCAGCAGGATCCTGCGCCTCTTAACACTTGATTTTCTGAAACTGATCCTGATTTCCCTGGCGATCTCTATTCCCATCTCCATCCTGCTCATGAGGATGATATTGCAGCTATTTGTGGAAAGGGTTAGCATGGGACCTGGATTGTTTTTGTTTACCGCTGTTATCGTGATTGTCATTGCCATCATAACCGTCAGTTTTCAGGCGCTGCGGGCTGCAGGTGACAATCCTGCTAACAGCCTCAGATATGAATAAATGATATGATAAAGAACTATCTAACTATAATTCTCCGCAACTTCTGGAGATTCAGGTTGTACAGCTTCCTGAATATATTTGGACTGGCGATTGCACTGGCTGTATCTATGCTGATATTCCTTTACGTAAAGGAGGAATTAAGCTATGACAAACACTTCCCCAAGGCCGACAGGATCTACCGGATCGCAAATTACAATACCAATGAGGACAGGGCCAGGGATTGGGCCAACGGCCCCCCTCTCCTGGCTGAAGAGATCATCAGTTTCATCCCGGAAATTGAAAATGTTACCCGTACTCGCCCCATTGGTGAGAACTACCTGGAATATATTCCTGATAGTTTAACCAAGGTCGGTCATGTCGATCCGGGAGGATTTTTTACCGATTCCAGCTTTTTCGGGATATTCGACGTAAGGATT
>JAZGGT010000176.1:0-3671 GCA_036480555.1 Bacteroidales bacterium
GTTGGGAGTCCACTCAATCTGGTCCCGTTCGGTAATCAGGCTCATGACATCCATGTTATTATAAATCCAGCAAGGTTTCCCATCCCTTACCCAGATATTGGCATTATAGAAATCATCCTTATACATTACAACTTTTCCTGTATGCTCAGGCCAGGCGCTGAAAAAATCCCCGTTCTCCTGCCAGGTTATCCAGGTATAGGTCCTGGCAAAGCTTACTTTTGGCCTCTGCATCTCCTCATTAAATTCAATGGGCTTACGTTCCGGTCCCTGCATAAGCAAAATATCTGCCCCCTTATTTTTCAGGTATTCATCCCGGATCTCCAATGAAGAGAGTGGGATACCGTTCTTTTCGAAATGATGATCGTATTTGGCATCAAACAATACCCATTTATTGAACTGGTTTATCCAGATCTCGTTGATGCCATGATGCCCATCCGGTCCCTCCACTCCCTGAACTCCTGGTCCCGCGCCAAGAGCTCTTGTCAGGTATCCGTAAGCATTCATAACCCCATTCTGCACAACCATAAAATGGCCACAATGGAATCCTTCTCCTCCCAGCGCTGCATCGAGAATACCCTCGGCAAATCCTTTTCCGCTGTAATTGGGACTAAAATCATCAATACTGATCACGGATTTTATCCAATGCCTCAGTAATAGTATTCTTTTGAATTCATCAGTCTCACCATGAAAGATGGTGTCAAGCTGGTATTTTTCAATCAAATGCCTGAATCCCGGATTTGACAAATCCTCCATGGATTGGAAAACCATGTTTGGTTTATATACCGGATTGTCAACTTCCGCAATAAAATATTGCCTGCTTTCGCAAGAAAGTGCTAAGATTGCCAGGCCTATTGTAATAAATTTTGCTTTCATATCATTATTTTATATGATTGTTAAAGACAAATATATAAATTTATCCTTTATACTTGCCTGGGTTCAAAACCTGTTAAAACAGATGTTCATGAATACAAAGAATCTTCCTTATAGACTGACTTACACCTTGTACAGGGCCTTTATCATAATATTCTCTGGTATTTTGATATCCGGCTTGAGTTTGTTTCATTCATTCGCACAAATACCTGAAGGCATCCGGACCGTAAGGCCGGTTGAAATTGATGAAGTGCTTATAAATCCGGGGATTGGATTCAGTACGTTCCAGATGTTCAATGGAGACAATCACAAGGCGAACCAGGATGTGCTGGGAATGGCTGACCTGGAAAGGTATCATAATAGCATTTATGAACAGGAGAATATAAATCATCCAGCCACTACGCTGACCTATTTCAGGATTTTGTGGAAGGTGATAGAACCCGGGCGGGGGGAATATCAATGGGACTACATTGATGAATTATTAAATCTTGCACATGTGCACGGACAAACGCTGATCTTACGCATCGCACCATATAAAAGGCAAGCCAACTGGGATGTTCCCTCATGGTATCGTGAAATGGTTGGTGAAGAAAGAGAGTTTCAGCATGTAAAATGGGTGGTTGATCCGGAAGATCCGCTTTATGCAGAGTGTTTTGGAAAGATGATCCGTGAATTGGGGAAACGTTATGACGGTCATCCTGATCTTGAAGCTGTTGATCTGTCTTTTATTGGTTGGGCAGGAGAAGGTGGGGGAACCGAATTATTGAGCACGGAAACAATGGAGAACCTGATAGATCCCTATATTGAATCCTTCAGGAAAACACCACTTATCGTTCTATTACATGGTGAAAAGGCCAATGAGTATATCACCTCTAAGGCAATTGCAGGCTGGCGACAGGATTGCCTGGGTGACCTCGGATTCTGGGCTGATGAACAGAACGGCTGGACCCATATGTATGATTATTATCCACAGACCATTGCCAATTATAAGATGCAGGAAGCCTGGAAGAAAGCACATGTGAGTTTTGAGATTTGCGGGACTTTCCCAAGCTGGAAAGAATCCCATGGATATGGACCTGATGAAGTCAAATATATCATTGACCAGAGCCTGAAATGGCATATTTCCTCCTTTAATGCGAAATCATCCCAGGTGCCGGAGGAATGGGAACCATTGATCAATCATTGGTTAAAGAAAATGGGATACAGGTTTGTGCTGAGGAAATTCAGTTATCCTGATAAAGTCAGGCATAATGGGAAATTTTCTTTCCAGACCTGGTGGGAAAACAAGGGAGTTGCTCCCTGTTATGGAGATTATGTTCTGGCCCTCCGACTTGTCAATGGTGATCTGGAAATTGTACTGCCGACCACTGCAGATATCAAAGATTGGCTTCCTGGAGACATTGTATATGAAGATGCCGTCTTTATCCCTGGATACATCGAGCCTGGAGTATATGAGCTGCAAATTGGCATCCTTGACAGGTTATTGTCAGGGCCCCGTATCCGTATAGCCAACGAAGGCAGGACCCCGGACGGCTGGTATTACCTTGATAAGCTGGAAATCTATTAAAACCAACCCATATGAAAAATCTAAGTTTGCTTTGTACACTAGCTTTTGCGATTATCCTGACCTCCTGCCAGGAAAAGAAGCAGGTTCTTATCCCAACCATTGATGGTGATTGGTGGCAGGTAGCGGGAGATCCTGATCTTGGGGAGTACACCAACCCCAAGCAGCAACCGGTAGATTTTGGAGTATGGCAGGCTGCAGATGGGACCTGGCAGCTATGGTCATGCATCAGGCATACCAATTGTGGCGGAAATACCCGTCTATTCTACCGGTGGGAAGGTGAAAGTCTGACCGCTCCTGATTGGCAACCCATGGGTATTGCCATGGAAGCAGACACAACACTTGGGGAAACAAAAGGTGGATTACAGGCACCGCATGTAATAAAGCTGGATGATACATATTACATGTTTTATGGCGATTGGGGAAATATTTGCCTGGCCACCAGTAAAGATGGTAAAAACTTCGCGCGTGTGATGAATAATGAGGGAACACCGGCCTTGTTCAGCGGTCCGTATGGCAATACCCGCGATCCCATGGTTTTGGAATACAATGATTTATTCTATTGCTACTATATGGGACATGCAAAGGATGCAGAACCTAATTCTGCCATCTTTTGCCGCTCTTCTGCTGATTTGCATCATTGGAGTGAACCCGTCATGGTTTCTGGCGGTGGCAGCCCGGCAGATATGGATAACTGGTATGGAGGAGATGCGGAATGTCCATTTGTGGTAAATATGGATGGACTATTTTATTTATTTCGAAACCAGCGTTATGGTGAGAATAACCTGAATACTCAATATTGCTCACCGGAACTTATGGATTTTGGCGTCGGAGATGACCATTTTTTAATTGGTACATTACCTGTGGCAGCACCGGAGATAATTTATTCCAGGGGAGAATATTATATAGCCGCTCTATTACCCAGCCTGAAAGGTATACGTATCGCAAAATTGAAATGGGTCAAAGAATAATATGGCTAGCATGCTAAGCTACGTCCCATCCCATCCAGCTATCCGGGCCATTATCACCCCTGTCTTCCAAATTATTAGTTTTGCCTGATCACAATTTTATGCTCTGGTCCGGATATCCCTGCCAGGTTCACGATGCGAAAATACCATTCATGTCTTTTCCTTTTAAGATCAACGCTGATAGACTGATCACAAGTTTGCCAGTCCCCTGAAACACCCTCTTTCATCCGGTATTCTTTTAAGTTGGGAGTCTCTGAGCTTAGTTTGAT